>JBJOHQ010000448.1:0-5930 GCA_046047595.1 Planctomycetota bacterium
CGCCGCGGGTTTTCGCTCGTTGAAATGCTGATCGCGCTCGCGATTTCGGCAGCGCTTCTCGTTGCGGTGCTTTCCGCATTGGTCGCGAGTTTCCGCGCGTATCAGGCGACAACAGAGCAAGCCTCAACACATGTCGTCGGGCGCGTCGTCATGCACCGCATGATGGCGCTCGTTCGAAATGGTGTTGATTTTGGACCGCTTCCTGAAGACGCGCGTGATCGCTTCGTTGTGACCGATCAGTTTCTCTTTGTCGATGATGACGGCCACGAGATTCAGTTTCGGCTTGACCGCGCGGCTTCGGCCCTCTTGATGCAGATCGACGAGGGAACCGAGCAACTTCTCCTTGAAGGCGTGCGCGGACCAACCGACGAAGTGGGAGCACCACTTGGCGCATTTACGTTGGAGTTCGAGGCCGGAACCAAACTCGTTCGCGCGAGCTTCGATCTCACCGTCGAAGCCGACGACAACGCGAGTCTGACGCTCGAAGGCGACGAAGTGATTCCGATCCGACTTGTTGGCTCGACTGCACCGCGCCGACTTGTCTGGTGAGCGACGTCCCGCACGAGAGAGATTGCTGCAGTATTACGCCAATCTTCGCGTGGATTCGCGAAGTTGCGCGTTGAGTTCAAGCGTCGTCCGCATGAGGTACTGATGCGTGCCTTCGAACGCGGGATCAGTATTGGTGCCCGGCGTTGCAATCTGTGCTGGCTCACTCAATTGGTATGTGCCGTCCCCGGCCATGAGCCAGCGCTGCCTGCGATCGGTGAGGTGCAACCTGAGGATCTCCCAAAGCCGCGCACGATGTGCACGCGCCTGAATCGGCGCAGCGCACTCAACGCGGGTATTGAGGTTGCGATACATCCAATCAGCACTTCCGATGTAGAAATCGCCGTCGAGCGGATCCGCTTGTCCGTTTCCGAACCAGAAAATCCGGCTGTGTTCGAGGAATCGACCGATGGTCGATGTCACGCGAATGTTCTCACTGAGCCCCTTCACGCCGGGACGAATACAACAGAAGCCGCGAACAACGAGATCAATCGAAACTCCTGCGCGCGACGCGGCATACAACGCGTCCGTCACCGAGCGATCTTCAAGCTGATTCATCTTGACGATCACGCGTCCTTGACCACCGCTCTGCGCGATTGTTGCTTCACGCTCGATCAATTCGATGAACCGGCGCTTCATCGCGACTGGCGCCACAAGAAGCTTCTGATACTCCGTCTTTCGACTGCGCCCTGTCATGTAATTGAAGAGTTCGACGAGGTCTTCCGTGATCGCTGAGTCACAGGTAAAGAGGCCAATATCCTCGTATAAACGCGCCGTTTTTGAGTTGTAGTTCCCCGTACCGATGTGCGCGTAGGAACGAATCCCGCCGGGCTCTTGACGAACGACAAGCGCAACCTTCGTGTGCGTCTTGTATCCAACGACGCCGTACGCCACGTGCACGCCTGCGTCTTCAAGTTTGCGCGCCCAAACGATGTTTCGTGCTTCATCAAATCGCGCACGCAATTCGACAAGCACCGCCACCTGCTTTCCGCTTTCGGCGGCGCGAATCAAACTTGGAATGAACGGCGAATCACCGCTGGTTCGATAGAGCGCTTGCTTGATCGCGAGCACTTTCGGATCCGCTGCCGCTTGCTCAATGAATCGTTCAACCGAGTGATCAAAACTCTCATAGGGGTGATGCACGAGCACGTCGCCTTGTCGGATGAGGCTGAAAATGTCGGCATTTTCATCCTCCAATCCATGCGGCGCGACGGGAGTCCATTTCGGCCAGCGTTGCTCGAGAATATCGATATCTGCGATTTCGTTGAGCGTGCCCCAGTCGAGCATGCCGTCCGTTTCGTAGAGGTCATCGTCGGCAAGACCGAGTTCATCCTCGAGGAATCGCATGATGCGATCATTCGGTCGCGCGCCCACTTCAAGTCGCACGACGCGCGCGAAACGACGCTCGCGCAACTGCTGCTGAATCTGCTCGAGAAGATCTTCGGCATCTTCGTTGTCGCGTTCGGTCTCCGCATTGCGAGTGACGCGGAACGGAAGAACTTCGACAATCTCCATGCCAGGAAAGAGGTCATCGAGATTGTGCGCGATGATTTGCTGAAGCGAGACAAACCGTTTCGTCGCGCCGAAACGATAGAGGCGCCCGCCGATCTCAGGCACCTTCACCCGCGCGAAGAGCGCTTCGCTCTCGCCAGGCCGCCGCAGCAAAACGCCGAGCGAAACCGACATGTTGGAGATGAACGGGAACCGGTGACCTGGATCGACAGCGAGCGGCGTGAGGATTGGGAAAATGTTTCGGCGATACCACGCTTCGACTTCCGTGCGCTCCGCTGCACTGAGTGCGCTCCAATCGAGAAGTTCGACCGCTTCCTTGCGGAGTTCAGGGACGAGTTCGTCGCGAAATACGCGTGTCGCGAGCGCGGTTTGTTCGAGCACTTTCTCGCGAATCAGAATCATTTGTTCCGCAGGCGTGAGCGGCTCCCACGGCGGACTTCCCACGCCCGCATCAATCTGCCGGCGCAAGCCACCAACGCGCTTCATGAAGAACTCGTCGAGATTCGAGCCGAAAATCGCGAGAAAACGCACGCGCTCGAGCAGTGGGTTCCGCGGGTCGTATGCCTGCGCCAGCACGCGACGATTGAATTCCAACCACTGGATATCGCGATTCAAAAAGCGCGCGGGATCATCGGGACCGGAGGGAATGATTTCGTTCGGAGGCGTCGGTCGCATGGCATCAGTTCTGCGGGCAAGAGTCTTGGACAATTTTGAAATCAGCGTGTCATTCGAACAATCGCGGTACATCGCGGGGCTTCCGTCACGCGCACCCATTCAAGATGCACTGCCGGAACCGCGTACGCCAGTCGCTCATTGAGTTCGGTTGCGATGAAGCGAGCAACAGCCTCTGCCGTTGGATTCACACGATCAAACGGCGGTGTTTCGTTGAGGTTCCCGTCACGAAACGGCGCGACCGTTTCGGAAAGCAAACGCTCGACCAAGTGGAAATCACAGAGCAGTTCCTCGCGATCGAGTTGACTTCCCGCGACCGAAATCACGACGCGCCAGTTGTGCCCGTGGAGCCGTTCACGCGCACCGCTGAGAAGGATTGCGTGTGCAGCAGAAAACTCACACTCAACCTCTAACGCGTACATGGTCGCCGATGACGCAGCAGCCGTGACTGCATGCTCGCGCGTGCAAGCGCGGCTCATGGAACCACTTTCAACAGCACCATCGCGATGGCGGGCTCCCCCGCCAGTAGTCGTGCCGTCACTTGCGTCAGATTGCGTGTCGTTTGCCATCGTGAGGCGCGAGTGTATCGCGGAAAACCTGCGCCCTCCGCGCACAGATCCGGCCGTACACTCGCAACCTATGTCCTCGCATGCATCTTCATCCAATCCTGACCCAGCCCCGCTCATGCTCTCCGTGTCCGGTGCCCGCGGCATCGTCGGAAAGACCATGACGCCGGTGGTTGCAGCGACCTTCGCGGGAGCGTTCGGTTCGCACATCCGCACGCTCGTAGCAGGACGCCGACCGCGTCTCGTTGTTGCGCGCGACGGCCGCTTTGGCGGCGAGTCGCTCGCCCGTGCGGTGCAAGGCTCCCTCGCAGCGACGGGTGCCGATGTCATCGATCTTGGCGTTGCGATGACTCCAACCGTTGGTCTCATGATCCGCGCCCTCGGCGCCGATGGCGGCATGGCCATCACTGCGAGCCACAACCCAATCGAGTGGAACGGCTTGAAGTGCCTCGATGGCGACGGCCTCGCGCCCCCCAAAGAAATTGCGGATGCGATCATTGCGCGCTTCAAGAGTGCGGACATCGCATTCGCAAAGCCGCTTGAAATCGGCACTGTCACAACCGATCTCTCTGCGAATGAGCGACATGTCGCACGCGTCATCGAAGTACTCGGCGGCGCATCGGGTGCAGCCGCTCGCATTCGTGCGCGCGGACTGTCAGTTGTGCTCGACAGCGTGAATGCCTCTGGCTGCATCGGAGGCCGCATGCTCTTGGAGGCACTCGGTTGCCATGTGACGCACATCTACGGCGAGCCCACGGGCATCTTTGGCCACACGCCCGAACCCACCGCGGAAAATCTGCAAGAACTCGCCGCGAAGGTTCGTGCGCTTCGCGATGAAGGTATGTCTGTTGCATGCGGTTTTGCGCAAGATCCAGATGCGGATCGCCTCGCGATTGTCGATGAAAACGGCCGCTACATCGGTGAGGAGTACACACTCGTACTCGCCGCACAGCGCATGCTCGAGCTGCGTGGGCCGTTCGCGCTCGCAGCGAATCTCTCGACTTCGCGCATGATCGATGACGTCGCAGCGAAGTTTGCCGGCGCCAAAGTTCTTCGCACTGCCGTTGGTGAAGCAAACGTTGTCAGTGCGTTGAAGCCCGCTGGCGGACTGCTCGGTGGCGAAGGCAACGGCGGCGTGATTTTCCCAGAAGTGTGTTGGGTACGCGATTCGCTGAGCGCGATGGCGCTGGTACTCGATCTCGTCGCGAGCCGGAAAGAACCGCTCTCACAAATCGTCGACGCGTTGCCACGCTACGCCATCGAAAAAACCAAGGTGGACCTCGCAGCGATCGGCGGACTTCCAGCGGTTGCCGGCGCACTCACGAAGTTGAAATCCGCGTTCGCCAACGAGCGCATCAACGATTCGGACGGCGTGCGTGTCGATTTCGCCGACGGATGGGTGCACTTGCGCGCGTCAAACACCGAGCCAATTGCGCGCGTCATCGCCGAGGCGCCAAACCGCGAACGCGCGAAGGAACTCATCGCGCTTTGCACGCGCGCCGCGGGAATCTAGCCATTTTCCGCACGCGTTCGACGATTTCGCGCGCACCTCCACCACGCGGCACGCGCATCGCCCCACATCGACAAGTCCTACGCGTGGATCCGACAAACGCAACGGCCAAGTGCATCCTGCTACATTTCCACCATGCGTCGCGCCACCATCATCCTCGCACTTGCGATTTCAGCCACTGGCTGCGAGACCATGCGCTACGAGCCCTCGAAGGCCACGCGCGCATACCCGTTTGGTACGCCGCAGGGACGCGTCGCGAACGTGCAAGTTTTTAACGACGGCGATGCGATGCTGATCGTGAACCCAACCGCTGAAGGTTGGAGCGATATCGATGTTTGGCTCAATCAGCGGTACATGAAGCACGTCACCCGATTCGACGCGGGACAAACGCTTCGCATCCCGCTCAGCGAATTCTGGGATGTTCGCGGCGAAGGCCCCTTCCCTGGCGGGCTGCTGCGCTACTACCCGCCGACGCCGATTCGATTGGTGCAAATTGAAGTCGAACCAGGCACGCCGCTCATCGGCCTCTTGGCGATTCCGACCGAACAGGAACTCGAGTCGACGCGCATCGATGCTGAACCGATGTAATTCGCAGCGAGCGAGCGTGCGTGACGCGGATGTCGCGTGAGATTGGAGTGGGCGAAATTGAAACGCGAGAATGAAGCGCGAGATTGAACCGCGAAACTGCAACATATGAGTTTCACAGCATCGCGCGACAAACTCTTCCGCATACGGACGCTTCAGCGAGAGACGAAACTCGACACGCAAACGTGATATGTCGGACGAAACCCTACATGTTTCTCACATCTTGCGCGGAGATGCGCCGCTCACGCAGTCGGGTTTCTCTGGCCCATCGCGCGCGGTCGTCGTGTCGTGGCACGGCGTACTTTTTGATCGCGGTCGACGTGCGATCAACGCGGCGGTTGCCCAAACGTTTGCGCAGTGGTCGGTGACGGTGTCAGAGTCAGCGCTGGTCGCGACGCGAGGACCAACAGGACGTCCGCACATCGAGCGACTCTTCGCGCTTCCCGAAGTTTCTGAGGCATTTCGCGCGAAACACGGCCACTGGGTCGCGCCTGACGAAATCGATGCCATGGTCGCCGATCTCGAAGTTCGTCTGGTCG
>JBJOHQ010000449.1:0-3284 GCA_046047595.1 Planctomycetota bacterium
GGCATGGCAGTCGCTACGCAGGCGGAAATGCGCGCGCTGGCGGACTCACCCCGATCGGCCGACGCATGGTGGAAGCGCTTGATGCATGCGGCATCCTGCATGACGCTTCGCATCTCTCGCGTGCGGCCTTTGACGATCTCTTCGTGGCAACGAATGCGCGCGTGATTGCCACACATTCGAACGCGCAGGCGTTGCTTCAACCAAGTGAACGACACCTCACCGATGCGCAAATCGCGGCGATTGCCGCCCGCGATGGCTGGATTGGACTCAATCTTTATGGTCGATTCCTCGCGCATGATCGGCGCGCGACGCTTCAAGATTGTGTTGCACACACAATGCATGTTGCGCGCATCGCAGGAGCGCATCGTGTTGGGCTCGGAAGTGATCTCGACGGCGGCTTCGGCCGCGAACAACTTCCAATTGAGATCCAGTCACCCACGGAGTATGCGCGTCTCCTTGATGCGCTCGACGAAGCACGTTTCGCCGCTATCGCGGGCGATGATTGGCGCAACGGCTACACGCACGCGAATCTTGTGCGCGTGTTGATGCAAGCACTGCCTGCGTAACTTGCGTACGCGATGAGATGTCGACGCCTTACGCGGGAATGCGCACCGCGAGGACACCACGACGACCGGCGATTTCGACCGTGAGCGCGACATGCGTCATGACGCCGTCGATCGGGCGAACCTCTTCGAAACTCGCGAAAACAACGTCAATCACGATGTCTTCATGCGAGGTGTACGCGGGCACGGCCGCGCGAAGAACTTCGTCCTGCTCGCGCATCCACCCACGAACCGCAAGAAGTTCGGCGAGTTCCATGGCACGTCCAATGACATGTGCACGCCCCGTCGCGTCGAGCCCCACTTCGACCAATCGATTTCGCGGAGCTCGGAACGGGAACGGCACGAGGCCATCGAGATGTTCGAGAAGCGGCCGCGTGATCTCACTCGTGATCGAGCGTGCGCGGCCGATTGTTGCTGGCTCTGGTTGGAGCCCGACAGACGATGCGTGCTCCATCGTCGGAGTGCGAGTGCGACGGAATGCATCGAGCTCTGCCGACGCGCGACCGATCTCCGCGCGAAGAGCATCCATGCTTGAGGTCGTCTGCGCTGCATTCGATGCAACGAACTCAACTGGCGTGCGCGACTCTGATGGCTTTGCATGAACCGGTGGCGCGTCGAAGGAACGACGCCGCGCCATCGGACGCGCTTGCGGCGCATGCTCATCGATGGATGCAGGTGCGGGGTCGAGGCCGACAGTGATCGGAATCGGCGACTCATCACGAGCAGCACGCGAGCGTGGCCCCCGACGATCCCTGTTCGCTGCAAATCGCTCGCGCGGCGCAATACCCGAGGCATCGTGAACAACCGCTGGCCGCGGAGATTCGCTCGTCGATCGCACGGAAACTGCCGCACGCTCTTCGCGCACTTCTGCGGCGCGCTGGGCGCTGTCAAGCATCGCGTCAACTTCGACGAGCGTCGGCGCCGGGGCATTGAACGTGCCGCGGAACGCGCTGTCGACCGGTGCGACTGCTTGCAGTCCGCCGCCAACTTCAACTTCAAAGCCAAGGAATTGCCGCGTCGCTCCCCGCAAACGACCTGCGACGTTTTCGACCGCTGCGTCGTCCGCACCGAGCACTGCAACCGAAATCGGAACTCGCTGCGCGCCTTCGCCTCGAACGAGTGCGGCATACGTTTTCACCAATTCGTATGCGGCAACGACCGCGACTTCATCTGCGCCGGAGAGGACAACGATGTCCGTGATTCCATCTGGCACTTCGACCGCGCCGCCCGCGCGAGAAACGACCATCCATCGTGTCGCGATCGGCGCGATGGCTCGAAGCGCTTCGACGATGCTCGCTTGCGGCGAGATGTTCGGACGACGCGTTCCTGCGCGGAAAACCTCGAGTAAAACAGCGTCGTGTTCGATGCGCACGAGGCACGTCGCGCCGCCCGTGCAGGCCTCGCGATCGGCAAACTGCGAAATCCACAGTCCGCTCATGACCGGCAAGTGGCCGACAACGACGAGGGTGCGTCGCGGAATCTGAAACGTGGTGGTGATTGCATTGTGCGCGCGACGAGCCTCAGTCAGCGGCCCGATGAATGCATCGAGTGCAAGATCGTGCTGACTCGCGCTCATCGCACGCCTCCCTCGTAGGAGCGGGCACCCGTCGTCGAGACTGCGGCTGGCACTTCAACGAGACTCGCGCCCATTCCCTCACGCGCTGCGTCGCGATGCGGGTTGAAACCATCGAGTTGCTCAGTGCCATCGACGACAATGCGATACGCATGTCGGCCGGGTGGCAACTCAACTTCGGCTTCCATGCGAAGGCCGTCTGCGCTCGCCATCAGCGGCGTCGCCACGGGGTTCCAACCATTGAAGTCGCCAACGACAAAGAGGCCGCGCGCACTTGCAGGCTGACTGAAAATCACCATGCCATCGCGCGACGTGCGAACACCAAATCCGCCGCCGATTGGGCTCGTTTGCCGCGAACGCTCCGCAAGCGCACGCAGGCGCGAAACCAGATCGGAAGCGCGTGAAGGTCCTCCATTGGTGGCAGCGTGTGAGGAGAACTCGTCGGTACGCATTGCGGCGATGTCATCGGCGGAAGCTGCTCGTGCGTCTGGCAGAACAGCCCCGCGCACAGCACCGCTCGTGTTTCCGTTGGCGGACGAGAAGAATGCTCGTTCGTCAGCGGTCACTCCCGTGTTCGGCGCAGGGTTTCCGCCGATGCCTTCGCTGGGGTTTGCGCGCGGGTTTGCGCTGGGGTTCCCGCCAAACATCGCGTTTGCTGCCCCGCGCATGGTCTCGACCATCGGCGGTGCGCCAACGTGATCGCGCAGTGCGGTTGATTCGGGTGCGTTCGATTCGAGCCACGCGGCGAGTGCGAGGAAGTCTGCTTCTGCCGCAGAGCCGGGCGCGAATTCGATAATCGATTGGCCGTAACTCGCAGCGTCGCGCAGTTCCTCGTGTTCACCGATGACAACTGGCATAAGCGCATCGGGGAAGCGCTTGCCGAGCGCAGCGACAACATCGCGCGACAGCGCACGCGACGCGTTGTAGAGCGTTGGGAGCAATCGGAACGGAATGTCACGACCGAAGCGACGCACGACGGCGCCAATCGTTTCGATCTGCTTTTCCGCGCCTTTCAAGCTGAAGAAGCCCGTTTCGACGGGCACCATGACGAGGTCAGAAGCGCGGAGCGCGTTGTAGGTGAGAAGGCCGATCGTCGGCGGACAATCAATAATGCACCAGTCGAAGTTGTCTTGCCACGCAGCGAGCAC
>JBJOHQ010000450.1:0-16801 GCA_046047595.1 Planctomycetota bacterium
TCACTGCAAATTTGCAACAACTTTTGCGCCAAAGCAGTTGACAGGCGCGAACGCGAGGTATACTAACAAAAGCCGAACAGAAGTCGGCAGCTCTTTGGTTGCGAATGGGCGTCGGAAAGACGGTGGTTGCGCCGCGATGTGTGCTGTGACCGTATCGCGCCTGCTGCGCTATTCGCTGCGGCCCAGTTTGAATTCCATCGGTGCAGATCATCAGTGCAGATCATCGGTGCAGATCATCGGTGCAGATCATCGGGTGCAGTCAAGTGTTGATGGCTCAAGTGCTGATGGCTCGAGTCCTCGATGACTGACTTGCTAGTCGCATTGATGCATGCATCGAAAGGTCATCGACGAGTCATCAACGAAGGACGGCAAGCACAGACGGCAAGCACAGACGGCAAGTACAGACGGCAAGCGAAGGCGCGTGCATGGAGCACGCAGGGGCACGTAGGACGCGAAACAGGTAACGGATGAATTGATCAACGCGCAGAGCGCGTGAGGGTGTCTCATGGCTATCCGAAAAAGTGCAACACGTATGAAGAGCCTTTGGGCTTCACGTACATACCAGTCTGATCAGCGGCTCACATCGATGCATGCAGACGCTTTTGACCAAACTGACGTCGTTGGTTCTTTCGAGTTTGAAACAGACCTCGCTGTTGACATGAGCAACGAAACCGGTCATGGGGAAAACAGCGCGAGAAACAACGCGAAAAAGAACGAGAAGAGCCAAGATAGTTTTCAAGATGCTTACGCAGGCGGTGGTCAATGCGAGGGGCAACACGAGTCAATCATCGAAATTCAAATCGGAGATGCACGTGCGAATTCGGGAGCGAATTTGGGCGTCGATTCGCGCGGAATTTCGCAGAGCGGACCGTGCGAAAGTCTGGAATTTTCTGGGAACGAACGGATCGAGCAGACAACGGTATGTGTTGAAGTGCGAGATCAGGAGTGCGCGCAACAATCACGCCGATTGCGCCGGTTGGGGTACCGCAACAGGCACCGCGACAGGCACCGCGACATTACAACAGCAATCCGGAAGGCGCTTACGCGATGTGACGAAGGCAGGCATCAGAGTGTGCGCTTGGACGTGATGGATACGTCGCAGTCTCATACAACTCCATTCTCTGCATCTCAATTCTCTGCATCTCAATTTCTCACTTGCCTGCGTGAATCGCTGGCTACTGAAACTGGACAGCAGCACTGCGAGGCGACGGTCTTTTCAACTGAAGAATCGGCCCGCGTCCACTTGTCGCAAAATCCGGAGCTATGCGGCATTCGATCGAACGCAATGTCGTATGTGCAAGATTCACATCTGTTGGTGCCAACAGGGCTTTCTATAGATGCTGTTTGTGGAGGTCTTGTTTGTGGTGCATTGCATGAACTTCGTGATCTCGCCTCTCAGGCGGCAGTAGCGTCTGGCACAGGGTTTCCTGACACAGGGTTTTCTGACACAGATTTTCATCGAAGTGATGCGCGCATTGTGCCATTTGGAATCATTGCGCATCTCGCATGCTGTGCACTGGTCACACCTGAAATAGGAGGTGAGTTCGCCTCAGGCAGTGGTGGGAATCGCGTTTCGGTGCGAACCCAATCGAAAGTTCGACGGTCACAAAATGTATCCGCATCGGACGAACTTGCAGGTGGGCGTGCGTTCGTTGTTTGGATCGGCGATCGAGTTCGTCCGAGTGATGCACTCTTCAAAGCGTTTGAGGGCTACAAAGTTCCTCGTCGTCGAGAAAGAACCCAAGCAGATATCCAAACTGGTGACCACGAACATGCGGAGATTCCGCAGCACGATGGTTCGGCTTGTATGCAAGTTCATGGTCGAATTTCCGACATCTCAAGGCACGATGGTCTTCAGTGTCGGTCACTTGCGTCTTGTTCGATCTTTCTCGGAGATGCGGATGAGCGTGGTGCTTGTGCAAAGAAAAATCGGAAATCGAGTCTGAGATCTCGGCAACAACAAGAAGATGTCATTCCAAGCGCGTTGCGCGCGTCATCCGCTGGTAGCGATTCAGATGCAAATTCGCGTGCGTATTTCAGCACGCCGCAATCGACGCAAGAGTATCTAGGGCGGACCATCGGCGGCAAACTCAGTGCGCCAGAACTTCGAGTTTGGAGTGCTGAACACTTCCTGCGATCAGGTTCTCCCGGTGTTCTTATCATCGATGGCGACAACTTCAATGCTGTATGTTGGCGTCGTCTTCAACTTGCGGCATCGCAGGCAAGTGCGCCAGTTCTTGTGCTTATCGTGACATCGAGTAGAGCTTCGGCATCCTGCGACATGCAGGCGCAACAAGATGTGTCGCGCGATACTCCGACGAGTCGAGCAGTCGCGACACGTTGGGACATACGAGCGTCTGCTGCGATACACGCAGAGATGTCTGGAAGTGTGAAGCCGCATGCGGACTTTGGGCGTTCAGTGCTGCATGGAGCGTCGAGTGCTGCTTTCGGGTTTGGCTTCGAATGGACGATGACATTGCGTGCGCTGCGCGGACGTGCCGCGATCGCCATGCAAGACCGAGGTCTGGTTGAGGCCGAGTTGACCACGTCTGCTGGTGTTCGAAGTGCTAGAGACATTCCGGTGCTTGCCGAGGGAAGTTTTGAAGAGTTGGCAGAATTGAATCGCCAGCAATACGAGAAACTCGGCGTGTTTTGCCGAGTCTCGGCGATCGAAGATGGAGTGGTTCGCGGCAGGGTCGTGCGTCCTCGTACTGACTTTGGAGAAGCTGCATGGGCGCGTGTTTCCGCGATGGCTGCAGCGCGTCAGGCATCAGCAACGCATGTTGATCGGGAGGGGCTTTCGCAAGCAAGTCAGCGCGATCTGCAACACGATCTACAGCGCGATTTGCAGAACGGTGTCGCACAAAGAAGTGACGGAGCGTCAATCCTCATACATACATCTCAGCACGCAGAGATGCATCTGCAGGGGAATCCGCAGCAGGATGACTTCAATCGCATTTCCACGCATGAGATTGAGACTGCGGTCGAGTGTCTTGAAGACATTTCTTCGGCTGCTGTATGCGAAGCACGGCAGGGGTGGGCAGCATGACTCGCATGCATTGCATGACCACAAAGCGATGGACGAAAGGCCAGCGTAAGAGAAATCCGTCTTCTGACAGTGGTGGACGTGGACTTTTCGATGCTGCAGTACTTCCTTCTCGCAAAGATTCATCGCTCCAGAGGAGTGACAGGAAGCAACTACACGCTGAGAGAGGCACGAGTGGCTGTGATAGGAACGAGAGAGATGTGAAGAGCCGAGAGGAAGAAAGTCAGCGACCAAACCGTCTTCTTGCAGTCGCCTTTGTGAACTGGTCAGGAGATGTCGTTCGGCGGTGGTTCATGCGGAAGTTGCATGAGGCAGGAATGCTGCATGGTATGAAGAGGATCTCGGTGACGTCTGATTCCTTGTTTCAGCAACAAAGGACTTCATGCCTTGCTCAAACGCACCAAGCTGTGATCGGTGAAGAGTCGATTCGCCAGGCGGGTCGTCGACAGGCAGAACGAATCTCAGCTTTCGCGTCATTCGACATCCAACTTCCAATTGTCGTGGCGCGAGCAGTACAAGAAGGCTCGAGTGTGGTGCACCGTGTTGTCGGTTGTTGTCCCAATGCATGGGCAGCCGGCATCAGGCTTGGAATGACTCTCGCTCAGGCAGAGATGAGCGCTCCCCCTACAAAGGGAAGTGAAGAACTTATCGAGATACTCGGGGATACGCTCGGGGATATATCTGGGGACATACGCAGAGGACAATTCAAGCAGCATCGAACAGCGAGCGGAGAGGTTTCCGAAGGATTCAATCGCGTTCGGTCTGCTTTGCAGTCTCGGCTGATTGCTGTCCACGAGCGATTTATCGCAATACATGAAGACGAGGCACTTGAGGCGCGGGCACTCCTTCGCCTTGGTCGTTGTCTTGAGCGGTGGATACCTGATGTCTCGATTGAACCTGCTCGACAGGGGGTATGTGGGTTTGCTGACATCTCATGCTTGAGATCCCAATGGCATGAAATCTCCATGCAGCATCCTGAGCGGGGTGGTACTCAAGAATTGATGCGCAAGTTGATGCATGGCGTGAGGCACGATCTGATGCATGACGTGATGCATCACGCGAGGCAAAGCCAATCGCAGCCTCATGTTGCAGATTCATGGCGGGTGCCAATGATGCCAGCATTGATCGGATCACTCGCTGGTTGTGAACAACTCTTTCGACGCATGTATGGATCAGAGCGTTTCTTGATGGAACGCATACAGTCGAATTTTGCCGCGTTTGGCATCCATGTTCGAGTCGCGTCTGCCTCGACGGTTGGTGCCGCACTGGCGGTGGCGCGTTTTGGTTCTTCAAAATTGCAGCTTGGTGCTGTAGGAAGAGACATTGTGGGTCGTTCGGTATGTCCGATGCCAAGCGGCGGGTCGCATGTTCAACCGACGTTGCTCGGGGGGCGTTCAAGTTTCGTATTTGCAATTCGGACAGGGGATGAGGCGGAGGCTCTTTCAATGCTTCCCATCGAAGCTCTTGGCATCCATGCACATGAAGCAGAGTCGCTGCGATCGGTCGAAGTTTCGACGATCGGTCAACTTGCACGTCTGCGTCGCAGTGGTGTTGCGGCGCGATTCCATGAACAACGACCTGATAGCGAGTATTCACGCGCAAGGCACGAACATGTTGGGGCCAGTGGGCAGTCGACGCTCTTTGCCGAATCAAAGGCATCAGTCGGTTCTTCGTCTCACACCGAAATTCTGAACACGTGTCAGGAAGCATCCTCGCGGATTGATGCAGGCCATGAAGAAGATTCGCCACGGACAAGGAATTCAACAAGAAATTCAACACAGAATCGTCGTCACATACGACACGTACATACAGCAGCGGTGCTTTCGCTTCTCGATCAAGCGTTGGGAAACTGTGGTGCGGTTGGAAGTGCGCGGACGTTTCTTCGCCATCGCGATCCGGTGAAATTGTCACATGATTTTGATGGTCCAGTGACGCATCGTGAGACAGTGCTCATTGCGTGTGCCTCGATGATTGACCAACTTTGTCACAAACTTTCTCTGCGTGGAGAAGGGTTGCGCGGTGTCCGATGGATCTTTCGGCATGCGGATCTACCAGCAGATCTTTCAACCGATCGTGTGGAGAGTGTCGCGAAACCCAAGGCTTTCCGAGAAGGGGTTGTGAACGATGGAACTCGATCCGGGCCATGTACTCAAGGTGAAGCCGCGAGTGCTTTCGGTGTGAAGTCAGACAAAGTTCAATCAGGTCAGTGTGCGGAGAAGCCTGAGAGTTTCATCGCGTCGCGTGATATGGGAGGGCGCGAAACATCAATTGACATCCAATTTCAAAGTCCGGTGACGTCAAGGATGCATCATTGGAACATGCTGCGGCCTCGGCTTGAGCAGATTTGCCTTGCACACGGAGTTGAGTCTGTGGTGTGCACGGTGGAATCTTCCATTTGGCTTCGCTACAAGCAGCGAACTGGAATCCTCATGCCGCGCGCCAGCAAAGCGCATGCGCATTGCCGCGAGGAAAAACTGCATGCTTCATCTCGAGCCGCGTTGCAGGGAGGGAGTGAGACAAGACGAGATGAGACAGGGCGAGAGTGGATTGAGCTCGTGGCTGCACGTATTGGTACAGAGCGTGTTGTTCTCAAGTGCGATCCAAGCAGGAGGGATCTGCAAGCCGAGTATGCAGATTCACTCGAATCAGAATCCGTCGCTGAAGCGGTTGGCGACCGTTTAGCGCGTGTGCAATGGCCTTGGCAGCGTTTTCTGAACGGGGAATCTGCACGCCTCAAGTTGATGGACGCGCGAGAGATACAGGCAGCACATCGTTCGAGATCTCTTGAGTTCTCAGGTGGCGCATCAGGCAGCGCATCGTGCGATACATCAGGCGGTCCTTCAGGCAATTTTTCAAGTCGATCATCGGTCGATATCTCAACAGGCCAACGAGCGTTGGATGCGCATTTGAATATGAAGATCTGCGCGACGGCGTACGCGGCAGCTTGCGCTATTGCGCATCGCACGACGTTTCTTTCGCCAGTCAATACTCCTCGTTGCAACATCCTGTCGCGTTCAATCGGCGGACTTCCCGAGTTCATTTCCGAGCCTATTTCCGACCCCATTTCTGGGTTCGGAAGTGACATCACGCGCGACTTCACCAGCCGTGATCAGCGCGGAGGTGTACAAGATGACAACACTCGCCGCTGTTCGCATTGTGGGCGGATGTTCGAGGATCAGACTCACGTTGTATCGGGACGAGATCGCCGAGCCAGTTCATTGCTATCACGTGAACTTGTGCTCTTCTGGCGAGGAAGAACATGGCGGGTAGATGCGATCGATGGTTGGCAGCGAATCGAAGAGGATTGGCTGAGTTCACATGCACAGACGCCTCATGGTGTCGATAGAGATGCAAGCAAGCGCGTTCCAAGTGACCAGATTGCCGAAACGCGCAAGATGGGGCGCGATGACACGGTGCGCGGTTCCGTTTTCTCTCGGATTCTTGTCTGCGAATCACTTCCACATGAATCGCTTCGGCAAGGAGAGGGACATTCGCAAGATCATGGAGGTCTTTGGATTCACGTGCGGTGGCCAAATCAACTCCGATCAGCGGTCCATTCATCAATATTTGGGGCATCAAAAGCTGAGGCATCGAAAGTTGCTCACCGTGATTCCTCATTCTCTCAGCAGCATGAGATTTTCAGAGATGAAGCGTGCAAGGCAGCAAGTCCATTTTCGATGCAGGAGGAGTGTTGCACGAATGTTCGTGACACAGAAATTGCGCAGTGTGCTTTCTGCGAGCATCGACGACGTGAGTCGAGGCTTTATATGTGGCATCGAACCAATCAGGCGTTTGGCCATGATTCAACCAATCTCCAAGCGAATCCGGTGATTTGGAACTGGTTTGAAGGTTGTATGGTCGCGCTTGAAAGCGGGCTCGAACTCACGGTGGAAGGAGCGTGGGGATGAGTGGGGGGATGAGTGGGGGGATGAAGGCTGGGATGACTTATGGAGGAAATGGCGGAGTGGAGTTCCAAACTCAGCGTGCGCGTCGCCCCTTGCGTTGGGCAGAAATTGCCACGATGAGCAACGCGAGTTTTCTCCGTGGTGCCAGTCATCCCGAAGAACTTGTGAATCGTGCGTGGGAGTTTGGATATGCAGGGATTGCCCTTGTAGATCAAGAGACATTCGGTGGATCTGTTCGGGCGCATGTCGCTGCGAAAGATCTTGTGACGGGCAAGAATGCGATATCGCATCCTCGAAATAGAGGAGTCGAGTGTGTGTCGGATTTTCGGCTCGCACATGGAACGCGCGTACGACTCTCTCTAGCCTCAGAAGCAAGATGGCCGTCCGCAGAAGATGGCGATTCGTTTGGCAGATCTCATACGGACTTGCGATACGAATCTGGAGAAGTGGATGTCGCAACCCCGCCTCTCGAAGTTCTCCTCTATCCCACGGATCGAGCTTCTTGGGGAGCACTTTGCCTGTTGCTCACCAAAATGAGAAGTCATGCAGCGACGCGTGATCTTCGTAACGCAGATTCGCTCGACATATGCACGGCTCAAGTGTTGAGGAACGCGCGTAACGGTACTGATGGACCGAGTAGCACGTGGAGCGCGGTTCGAACTCGGCGGCACAGCCAAAGCGCTCTGCGCGGTGATCTCATCGTGCATCGCCAGAAGAGGCAGTGGAAACATCAAACCAATGCATCGATCCATGCACTTGTTGAGTTGCTTTCCGATCACCCCGGTGGAAAGAGTTTGCTCGGGGTT
This sequence comes from Planctomycetota bacterium, assembly GCA_046047595.1. Lineage (GTDB taxonomy): Bacteria > Planctomycetota > Phycisphaerae > Phycisphaerales > SM1A02 > QWPT01. Next base: position 7,758 of record JBJOHQ010000450.1, read on the forward strand.
CTGATCCCGCCGCGACTTCCAACACAACGTTTTCTTGAGGCAGCGGAGGGTTTGGCGCGTCTCATGCCGGATCGGCTTGCGGTTGCGCTTCGTCGAACCGATGAGCCAGAGGGTGTTCTTGCTGCGGAACGAGCATGTCTTCTTGCGGAGGCACTTGGAGTTCCTGTTGCGGCAACTGGTGATGTCCGTATGCACGATGCAGCACGACGTTCGTTGCTTGACACGCTCAGTGCAATTCGACATGGAACAAGCGTGCAGCAGATGGGTGCGCGACTCTCACGTCATGCTGAAAATCGGTTGAAGCGTCCACGCGAAATGCTCTTGCGATTTTCGGATAAGCCCGAAGCAATCGAGACAGCATGCCGCTTTCTTGAACGTGCGTCCACATTCTCGCTTGACCAGTTGCGGTACGAGTATCCGGATGAGGTGGTGCCAACTGGGGTGACCCCGATGCACTACTTGCGCGAACTTGTCTGGAAAGGTGCGCGGGAACGCTATCCGCGTGGTGTTCCGCCGAAGGTCGCACGGCAGTTCGAGCATGAGTTCGCGATCATTGATGATCTGCAATACGCGCCATACTTTCTGACTGTGCATGACATCGTCGCGTTTGCGCGTAGTCGAGGCATTCTTTGTCAGGGGCGTGGTGCTGCAGCGAATAGTGCTGTTTGCTTTGCGCTCGGAGTAACGGCCGTCGATCCTGATCGAATTGATGTGCTTTTCGAACGGTTCGTGAGTCGCGAGCGAAATGAACCTCCAGATATCGACATCGATTTCGAGCATGAGCGCCGCGAGGAGGTCATTCAGCACATTTATAGAAAGTACGGGCGTCATCGCGCCGCCCTCGTTTCTGAGGTCATCAGTTATCGAGGAAGGAGTGCTGTTCGTGATGTCGGCAAGGCGCTCGGTTTTACTGATGATGTCATCTCCAAACTTGCCGCAGGAATCGATCGTTGGTCGGGCGGTGGGCTCGGAAGTCGGGAAGAGGGATTCACATCAGGGCGCGATGCAGGGGGTGATGCAAGAGGCGATGCAAGAGGCGATGCAAGAGGCGATGCGAGGGGTGGCGCGCGTCCAGCCTCTGTGCAGGAAGCGCGGCACGCCGAAGTCGCGGCGCAACTGTGTGAAGCAGGGCTTGATCCTTCGTCGCCGATCGCCCAACACTTTGTTCGGCTTGTTGGCGAAATCCAAGGCTTTCCTCGACATCGTTCACAACATGTCGGAGGCTTTGTGATCTCACGCGGACCGCTTGCCGAGATGGTGCCGATCGAAAATGCGGCGATGGAGGATCGCACGATTCTCGAGTGGGACAAGGATGACATTGAAGCGCTTGGCATGCTCAAGATTGACATCCTCTCGCTCGGCATGTTGACGGCGGTGCGCAAGGCGATTGATCTGGTCAATGGCGATCGCGCTGCACTCGCGGCGGGTGCCGATCCGAAGACTGCCATCGATGCCCCGCGTCCACGCCCCGATTTTCGGAAGCCCAATGTGCCGGACCTCGCGCGACAAAATGACATTGCGCCGCACGCACGTGCATCAAGCACGGTCACTACATCGGCCGTACAGCCTGAAACGCTGCGCTTCCACGCAATTCCGGCGGAAGATCGTTCGACCTACGACATGATCTGTCAGGCCGATACGGTGGGCGTCTTTCAGATCGAATCGCGGGCGCAGATGTCGATGCTGCCACGGCTCAAGCCGCGTTCGTTTTATGACCTCGTGATTGAGGTCGCCATCGTTCGCCCAGGCCCCATCCAAGGTGACATGGTGCATCCGTATCTGCGTCGTCGAAATGGTGAAGAGCCCATCAGGTATCCCGATGAAGCGATTCGCAAAGTTCTTGGAAAAACGCTTGGAGTTCCACTTTTTCAAGAGCAAGCGATGTCACTTGCGGTCGTTGCGGCGGGATTCACGCCGGGTCAAGCGGATGAACTTCGTCGCGCGATCGCTGCATGGAAACGCAGTGGAAATCAGATTGCGCGTTTCGGTGAAGCGCTTGAACAAGGCATGACCGCCCGTGGATATTCGGCTGCGTTTGCGAAGCAAGTGTTTGAGCAGATCAAGGGATTTTCGGGATATGGATTTCCCGAGTCGCATGCAGCGAGTTTCGCGCTCTTGGTCTACGCCAGCGCATGGTTGAAGCGTCATCATCCTGCGGCGTTTGCGGCGGCACTATTGAATAGCCAGCCGATGGGTTTCTATGCGCCGGCGCAGATCGTGCGTGATGCACAAGAGCACGGAATCGCGGTCCGCGGAGTTGATATCCACTGTTCGCGCTGGGATTCGACCCTTGAACGTGGGCCTGACGTTGTCTCACATCTTGTGGAGGAGTGTCGTCGCGCATCCTGCGAAGTGCAGTCGCAGTTCGCGTGGTGTACTCCTTCAACTGCGTCGTCTACAGAGTCGTCCACAGAGTCGTCCGCAGGGTCGTCCACCTCCGTTTCTGCGCAAAGCACCTCCTCCAAATTTTCCGCGCGTTCAACATTTCGCGTCGACGCGGGATTTGGCGCAATGCTTGAAGCTCAATATCAGCAACAACACCAGCAAGAACAACATCACCAGCAAGAACATACGCAAGAACATGCGGCGTATGCGCATGATGCGGGCACGAGCGCAATGCCTGACGACATCATGCATGCGAAGCCTTCGATCTATCTTTTGGAACGCTTCCGTTGGGTTGGTATCGATGAGCTGAGAGGACGTGGACCGTCTGTTGAAACTGCGGGTACATCCATCCGGGTGCAACGCTGGGAAATGATGACGAGTCACGGCATTCCGCGAGAGATCCGGGATGTGGACATGGAAGATGCGACCGTATTTGCTCGTGCACATGGGCGTGGACGCAGTGCGCTTCCGATACCAATGTGTGAGAGCAGCGCGGCCAAGGTGGAAATCGCATCTGGTGTTTCTCGGCTTGCCGAACCACTCTGTCCTCCGTCAGACGAAGATCATGCAACGCGCCCGTCGAGCGACGTGTCGTTTGCTGTTCCATCGCAGCCAGCGGTTCGACTTGGACTTCGGATGGTGCGCGGGCTCGAAGTCGATGAAGCGCAGCGCATTGTTGCGGCGGTCGCGCGCGCGGGGCCGTTTCGGCGTATTGCAGATCTCGCCGATGCCGCAAACATCGGGCGTGCAACGCTGCGCAAACTCGCGGCGGCGGATGCGTTTACGTCGATGGGTCTTGATCGACAGCAAGCGATGTGGCAGATCCTCGCGCTGCGTGATCGGGCACGAGACGAAGATGGTCGGCCAGCACCAACTCTTTGGAATGTTCCACGCGACGCTCCACGCGACGTACCACGCGACGCTCCACGCGACACTTCACGCGACACTTCACGCGACATTCCACGCGACGCTCCACGCGACACTCCACCCAGCATTTCACGCGATGATGCTTCGAGTCACGTCGAAGAGCGCATCAGTGAAGTGAGCAATATTCCTCACGGGGAATCTATTCCCACGGCTTCGCGCGGCGCGATGCCGCAGCCCGATGAACACGAACCCAATCTTCCATCGGTCCATGAACTCTCGGCGATCGCGCAGGATCTTGAGTCGACGGGCGTCTCACTCAAACGTCACCCGATCGCCTGCCTCCGTGAGCGGCTGCAGCGTGCGCGCGTGTTGCCGTGCGGCTTTCTTCGAGATGAACGCCGAACTCCTGCAGGGCGTCGAATCACCGTGGCGGGCCTTATCCTCCTTCGCCAACGCCCGTCGACGGCGAAAGGCATCGTCTTCATGACGGTTGAGGATGAGTCAGGTATAGCCAATCTCATCTTCCGGCCCAAGGTGTACGAACGTCTGCGCAAAGCCGTGCGTCACGCGGCGGCCATTTGTGTCCGCGGCAAAGTCGAGCGGCGTCATGGAGTCGTGCATCTCCTTGTCACCGATGCCCGTGACATCACGCGACATACGCACGCGCCGTCGTAGTTCGGCTGGTGCTTCGACAGTTGGCACTTCGACGGTGGGCACTTCGACGGTGGGAACTTCTGTAGGACTGGCACCGCTGAGGTGCGAGTTCTTCGGTACGCTAAAGCCATGGCGAACGAGAACTCAACCATTTGTGCATGCGGCACTGGCACGAACGTGATGACGGCGATCGAGCCGTCCTCGCGACATGCGCTCGGTAGGGCGCTACTGGCGGGTGACCAAACCGTTGGCGGCTCTCGGTTTGTGCGGACGGCTCATCGCCGGTCTCAAAAAGGTACGTACAGCTACGGGCTCGCGATTGTTGTTGTTGGGTGTTCGCTCGCAGGGTGTGGTGGAGTGCGCGGCACAGATCGTCCGCTTCTCCAGGAGAAGCCGTCGCAAGTGATCGGCGCGGAACCAGCGGCACAAGGTGCGCCGAACGCGAGTGACTCGAGCGCGAACGCGCCCTCGCGTGAATGATCGCGCGTGTCGCGCGGTCGTCGCGTGGTCGTCGCGTGGTCGTCGCGTGGTCGTCGCGAGCGTGACGAGGTGACGTCGCTATCCCTCGGTGCCGAGTCGACGATGCTCTTCTTCCTCGACTTGCGCGCGGCGGACGTCTTCCTTCGTCTCCTGCAAGCGTTGCATGCGACGAAGATCGGGGAACGCGAAGGCCACAAACGCAACAACCGCGATCGTGCCGATGCCGCCGCTCACCACCGAGAAGACTGGTCCGACGAGACGCGCCACCAAGCCCGATTCGAATGCACCGACCTCGTTCGAACACTCGATGAACACGGAATTGACGGCGGTCGTTCGACCGCGCAACTCATCGGGGGTGCGTGTTTGCACGAGCATGTGCCGAATGACGACAGAGATATTGTCGGCCGCACCACTGACGGCGAGGACCGCCATCGAAAGCCAAAGCGAGGTGCTCAGGCCAAAGATGATCATGCAGACACCGAAAACGGCGACGCTCCAAAGAAGCGCGCGCCCAGCATGTCGGAAACTCGGCCGCGCGGCGAGCCAGATTGCCATCAAGAAGGCCCCGACGTAAGGCGCGGCGCGAAGTGCACCAAGACCCTCGGGGCCGCAGTGCAGAATCTCCTTTGTGTAGACGGGGAGAAGAGCGGTCGCACCGCCGAAGAGGACTGCGAGAAGGTCAAGTGTCAGCGCACCGAGGATGGTCTTCTCACGCCAAATGTGTTCGGCTCCGTGGAACATGTCGCGAAGGCGAGGGGGCGCGGCGGTTCGCTGCACGGGGCGCGGTTTCAAGAAAATCGCGGCGATGCCTGCGCCGATACAGAGCACCGCCGTGATCGCGTAGACGAGCCACGCGCCGTGGATCTTGGCCATGATCCAACCTGCGAGAAGCGGCCCAGCCACCGCCGCGAACTGAAAGAACCCCGACTGCCAAGCGATCGCATTTTCAAAGCGCTCTGGAGGAAGAAGTGACGGCAGCAGCGCGCCACGTGACGGCGCGTTGAAACTCCGCACGCAGCCTGAAGCAAGAAGCAGTGCGAAGAACACCCAAATCGGAGCGGATGCGTGGCTCGCAAATGCGAGCGAGAGCGCAACCAGTCCGAACCCGATCTGCGTGATCGAGAGAATCGTCTTACGATTGCCGCGATCGACGAGCGTGCCTGCGGGAAGGGTCAGAGCGATGACGGGCAACGCGCGTGCAAGGCCCATCAAACCAAGTAGAAGTTCGTCGCCAGTTCGCTCGTAAACCTCCCAACCGATCGCAGTCGAGAGCATCTGCAGGCCCATGCTCGATGCGACAAACGCGAAAGCGAAAAACCGATAGTTCGGTTCGCGCATCGCGCTGAACGGGTCGTGAGGAAGGGGATGGGAGGCAGGGGAGTTCGTCACGTGAAAGTTCTAGAAAGCGGCTCACTCACGTGTCTCTCTGAAGCGGCTCCATCACAACTTCCGAGGGCCTATCTCGAAACGCGCAATCGCCGAACGCGCACGATGCATCTCGCAGGGGTTCTCGAAACACAACGATGCCGCCGCGTCGTCACTCGAACTCCTCCGTGAGCGAACGGGTTGAGTCGGAGAGTTCCTCAGCGGGGTCGCAGAGGGTAACGGTTCGGCGGGAGGGCGGTGGCGGCAATCTCGCGCCGAACTCAGGCCGAGCGCAGGCCGAGCGGAATCAGTTCGCCGCGAACGCGCACACCGCAGTCGGGACAAAATCTCATCCAAGACTTTCGTCTCCCCACCAATGGGAAGGCGGGTGGTCGCAGGTAGGATGTCCGCATGAGTCGTTTGCGTGATCTTGCCAACGTCGCCCGCATGTTTGAAGCCCCAGCGCGGGTTGCGCGCGTCTTGAGCAACGTGTTGAGCAACGTGTTGTGCATTGGGCTGTTGCTCTCGGGCACGATCCTCAGCATCGGCTGTCAAAACCGCAAAGTGAAAGTCGAGATTTCCGCGAGCGGCGAGACCGCGGAGCGCACGTTCGCGACCAACGCGACCGATGAAAAGTCGCTCGCACAAGCCCAGGCGGCTTATGGCTCCGAGGGTGAAGCCGATCAAGAACTCGGCCGTAAGTTCGTCGGAACTTTCGCCGACAGCGCCATGCCATCCGAGATCGGAAATCGCGGCGCGATCGGTCGCGTCGACAGCGCGCTCGGAAGTGCGCGCGTCTACTACGAACAATTCGCCGATCAGCGCGAAGAGTGGACGAGTCTGCGTGAGCGGGTCGAGGGCGGCATCCTCTGGATGCAACTCTTCGGGCGCTTTATCGAACTGCGGAAGATCAAAGAGGAACCGGCGCGCAGCGAGTTCGCACGTTGGTGGAACTCGGAGATGATTCCGTTCGCTGCTGATACATACCTCATGTACTCCGGCATGCAGGCAGCGTCACAGGCGCAGCGCATCGGCGCGATGCCACGCAACGCCGATGATTTCTCCGCGCGAACAACCGACGAGACATTTCGGCTTTCGCTCTTCGAACCGCTCATCATCCACTTCGCCGAACGTGGCTGGCTGACGCCCGATGAACTCGCGGCGGCGCAAACGCTCGCGATCAACGGCAACGTCTCGGGCCGCGAGCGCGCGTGGGTCGCGGACAAAGTCTTCTCGCCGGCAGTCGCGCGACTCGTCTCGCGATTTGATCCGAGCAAGAAGGACATGAAGTTGAAAGACTTCGTTCCGATCGCCCTCGAGTTCGTGCTTTGGACGAAACTCTCACGCGAATACCGCGACCTCATCCTCGCGTCTCCCGCGATCGACGAGCAAACGAAGGAAGCGATTCGAAAGGGTAAGTGGGACTTCGAGTTGCCACCGCCGTTCGGTTTCCGCACGATGGAGCGCCCCAAAGTCACCGACGCGGAGGTCATCCTCGATACAGGCGCGGAACCGTTCTTTACGAACGGCATTTGGAACGCAACGACGCGTCGCGTCGAGTTCAAGGGCGGGTTCTACGAGGCGAAGTATCGCTACGCGCCGTACAACCCACCGTACTACGCGATGTGGGCGTTGCCGACGCAACGGCAGGAATCAACCTTCGGCGCGGTGATTCTCGAGGGTGAGCCACTTGCCGAGTACTGCGCATGGGAGGCCGCGCTTGATGACGAACTTCGGAAGCGTTGGCTCGCGGGGCTCGATGAAATCGCGGCGAAACAGGATGCAGCGGCTGCCTTTGGTGTGATGGCTGAGCTTGCGAAAGATCATCCGCTGCCGTTTCCGCTCGCGCGCTGGATCGCGGACAAGGCCGCGAAACCGCTCCCTGAGGGAATCCGTGATCCGTCGAAGAACTCTTCAGGCAAGAGTGGCGAAACCACGGATGGCGGAAGCCCAACCTCGAACGGCGGAAGCCCAACTTCGAATGGCGTCACCGAATCAAGTACGTCGGCTCCGAGCGCAGCGACGAGTTCAGAAGCCAACGCGTCCACCAGTTGATCGCGCTTGCAGCGGCGCGTACTTCGGGTGCCTCATTCGGGTGCTGACTTCAGTTGCCTACTTCAGGTGCTGACTTCGGGCGCCTATTTCTCGCGCTCACTCTGGCACATTCTCGAAGGTCAACTTCCAACGCACAGCAGCCGGGGTTGGCGCAATTGACGTCAGCGTCATGCGCTCCTTCGCGCGCAGGCGAACCACCGTCACCGCCGTACTCGTGGATCCTGTCGGCATGCCCGCGGCGTCGAACCAATCGAAGCGGTAGCCAAACTTCCGACTTCGTTCCGGATCACCAATCAAGTCGACGGCGATGCGCTTCATGTCACCTTGCACGACGCCTTCTTCGATCGCAACGATGCGATCGCGATCGTGGAGCCATCCGGCAACTTCAATCTGCGGATGATTCGAATTGGTGACGGCGAAAGAGTTCGACGACGCGGAACTCGTCGCGCAGCCGGCGCCTGCCACGAGGACCACGCTCGCAAGCGCGATCGACGCCGCAGACTGAACAACCTCGCGTGAGGCACATGTAAAAATCGGCGTGAAAATCGGCGTGAAGAGGGCGGAGCGTGGCGAGAGCATGGTTGAAAGGCAGTTCAGAGCGTTGAAGCAGGGGTGAGCGGCAACGAGATCGCACCTCGGCCAATGTGCGGGCGACGAAGGTCACGGCGCTTGAGCACAATAACGCGCGCCAGCGTTCCCCGTTTCGCGTTCCCTGTCTCGCGTTCCCCGTCTCGCGTTCCGCCCCGCGTGCTGAGGCACCATCGCCCGCGCCAACACGAATCGCCCCTCCAACGCCTGCCCGTCAGATCGGGCATAATCGCCCACCCGACGCGGCGAGCCGCCAACGTCGGAACCACTATGCACGCTGTTCGACTCCTTCTCGATTCCGTTCTCGACTACGCAGGGCTCTTCCCGCCCGCGAAGCTCGACATGCCAACGACCGCCGCGAACTACGCCCGCTACCGCCGCTCCGGCGAGTCGTGGATGCTCGCGCGCCTCATCGTGCCCGTCACGCAGTTCCCGCAGTTCGTCGATGCCGCAGATCCGCTGCTTCCGAAAACGGCGGACATCGAAGGCGACGAGCCATGGCCGCTCTCCGTGCTCGTTGCGCCCGCGTCCGATCGGCAGATCGTCGACGACCTCGAGCGCATCGAGCGATTCAACGCGCGCATGGAAGATCGCGAGTTCAGCCGTATCCATGGCCGCGCGGCGATCGACACCATCGAAACGAAGGCGAC
>JBJOHQ010000451.1:0-4121 GCA_046047595.1 Planctomycetota bacterium
GCGAGGCGTTGGCGACGCACTGGATGCTGAAGCTTGCGGATCGCCTTCGACTCCACTTGGCGCACGCGTTCGCGCGTGACCTTGAAGATGCGACCAACTTCTTCGAGCGTGTAGGTGTAACCGTCACCGATGCCGTAGCGAAGCTTGAGAATCTCGCGCTCGCGATAGGTCAGAGTCTTGAGCACGTCGTTGATCCGTTGACGCAGCATGTCGCTGGTCGCCGAATCAGACGGGCTTGCTTGACGCTCATCCTCGATGAAGTCACCGAAGTGCGAGTCTTCGCTTTCGCCGACCGGACGATCGAGCGAAATCGGATGACGCGAGATCTTCATCACGCGACGCGTTTCTTCGATCGGCATCTTCGCCTTGATGGCGATTTCTTCAATCGTCGGTTCGCGGCCGAGTTCTTGCAGCAACGCCTTCTGGATGTTGCGCAGCTTCGACATCGTTTCGATCATGTGGACCGGAACGCGAATCGTGCGCGCGTGGTCGGCGATTGCGCGGGTGATGGCCTGACGGATCCACCACGTCGCGTACGTCGAGAACTTGTAGCCACGCTTGTACTCGTACTTGTCGACCGCGCGCATCAAGCCCGTGTTGCCTTCCTGGATGATGTCGAGGAAGGGGAGGCCACGGTTGCGATACTTCTTGGCGATCGAGACGACGAGACGGAGGTTGCCGCCCGAGAGGTCGCGCTTCGCTTGTTCGTACTCGCCGAAGACGCGCTGAATATCGCGCATGCGACGCTCGAACTCGTCCATCGGCTCGAGCACGAGATTGCGCAAGCCGTCGAACTCTTCCTGCATGACGTACACGTCTTCAGGGTCGTATCGATCCGGATTCTTCTCTGCCTTGACGAGGTTGCGCTGCATCTCTCGCATCTTCGAAACGATGCCGAGCAACTTTCGATAAAGCGGAATGATGCGACCGGTTCGCAGGCAGCATTCTTCGAGAAGCGTCGCGGTACGGCGACGACGAAGCGTGATCTCGCGCTGAAGTGTCGTGCGCTGCGCTGCGCTGACGCCGCCCGCTTCGAGTTGTTCCCACGATTGAAGATTGCTCTTCAAAAGGCGCTCGATGGTCGGAAGGTTCGCAGGAATGCGCTGTTCGATCTTCTGCTTCGCATGTGGCTCAGCAGTCGAGATACGCATGGTGCGATCGAACGGCAACTTCTGTGCGTGCACGTCCTTCAGGATCTTCACGGCCTCGCCCGCGGCATAATCGCTCTCGAGCACCTTGCGACGGAAGATCATGCGGGTCGTTTCGATCTTCTTCGCCAAGCGAATTTCTTCTTCACGCGTGAGCAGCGGAATCGTGCCCATCTGCGTGAGGTACATGCGGATCGGGTCATCGATCCTCTTCGAACCCTGCTCAGCGAGTGCCTTCTCGACGGCCGCTTGCATTTCGGTGTCGTCGAGGATGTCCTCCTCAACGTCGAAGTCGTCCGGATCCGGACCATCTTCTTCACCGCGGGCTTCGCCTTCGGCAGCCTTCTTCTTGCGCTTGTTCTTCTTGATCTCGAGTTCCGCGGCGGCGAGCGCGGCAGCAGAGGGCTGCGCCGGGCCAGCATGCGCAACTCCATCCGCGCGCGCGCCCTTCTTCGGGTCATCGCGCTGGAACTTCAGGTTCGTCTGAAGCGGAGCATCGAAGCAGACATAGTTGTTGCGTCGAATCTCGACTTCATCAACCATTTCGATCGCGTGCTCGCCCATGAAGACGAGCAACTCGTCGATCTTCTCAGGATCAACGAACTCGTCAGGAAGGCAGGTATTCAACTCCTCGTAACTAATCCAGCGACGGCGAATGCCGTGCTCGACGAGCTCCCGAAGGACGGGCGAGGCGATTTCAAGGGTGTCTAGTGTCATGCTCACGGTGTGCTACTCCGTCCTGAATCCTTCGCCGGGGTCGAGCGGCGTTGGAAAAATGTGCTTGCTGCCGTCGCATCATGGCCCCGCTCGCGCAGTTGCGCGAGTCGTGCAGCGGCAGTTTCGAGATCGAGTGTGCGATGTAATCCGTCACCTCGAAATGAATCGAGGTCTTCAGTTGCTCGTATTCCCCCAGATGGCGGAATTCTGTCGACGGTCTGCTCGCGGCGCTCGGCTGGGTGCGAACTCCCAGCATGGATTTCCTCGCTCTGACTATTGTCGGCTGGCGACAGGCTTTTCTGGCCTGTTGTGTTCTGACTGATTCCGTTCCTGAAGCGTTCTCGACGCTCGAGGTTCTCGAGGTCGCACCAACTCACGACGAGCTCGTCCGCGGCTGTTCGGGCCCCGCCGGCAACCGCGGTTGTGGTTGCTGCGCGAAGGACTTCCGTCCCGAACAAGTAAAGATCCGATGCTAGGCGCTTGGCTGCTCCATCGGCAAGTTCGCCGATCAAGCCATCAAAGTTCAGTACTCGCGCATCTTCTGCGGCGTTGCGAATCGCGGCAAAGATTGCCGCGTGTCCAGCGTCCGCGAACTCCTGCGGCGAGATTGCCTCGCTCAGTGGAAGATGGCCAGCGTCTGAAACCGGAACCGCCACGGAGGCAAGTGCAGGGTCGCAGCACAGGACACCAAGCAGTCGGCGCTCGGCATGAAGACGCGCACGCAGTCGCGCGGCACTTCCTGGGAAGGCGAATCGGTCTGCTGGGGAAGGGTCAGAAACCGCGATCATCGTCGAGTTGCCGCTTCGCCCGTTCGGCCCAACCGAGCCCGATCCATTTTCGAATCTCGGGCCTTCATCGCTCGCGCGCGCCTCAGCGCTGCCCGCCGCCGAAGCCGTCGGTCGTGGCTTCAACGAGCGCGCCAGTCGATCGAGATCGGCAACACCGAGTCCGAAGAGGTCGGCCATCATTTGCATGACGAGTTGCCGACGAAGTCCGCCCATGGCATTGAGGCCGAGGTCGACGAACTTCGCCGTCGTCTGCTCGATCATCTGTTGACGACCCGAGAGTCCGCGCCCTTCGAGTTGCCGTCGGATGCGCGAAGCCATGAAGGTCAGCGCGTCCGCCGACCGATCGAGTGCCAAACGGAATCGCTCACTGCCGCCTTCTTGGCGAAGGAGATCGTCTGGATCGAGATTGTCAGGCAGCACGCAGATCTTGATGTCGATCGACTCGCTGAAGAAGACTTCAAGCGCGCGATCGGCGGCCTTCTGTCCTGCTTCATCGCCGTCAAAGAGCAGTACCACCGAGTCGCACAGACGACGGAGCATGCGCGCGTGCTCGCGCGTGAGTGCCGTACCGAGCGTCGCGACGGTGTTGGTGAATCCCGCGCGATGGCACGCGATCACATCGGTGTAGCCTTCGGTGATGATCGCCGTCTTTGCTTCGACGATCTTCCGCTTCGCACGGTGGATTCCGTAGAGCGCCTTCGACTTGTGGAAGACAGGCGACTCGGGACTGTTGAGGTACTTCGGCTCTTGCTCAGGGTCGAGCTTGCGCCCGCCGAACGCGATTGGGCGTCCGAGGTCATCACAAATCGGGAAGACGAGACGATCGCGCAAGAGATCGACAAACCCGCCACCCGATCGCGCGGGACGAATGACACCCGCTTGCACGAAGGCATCGAACGATGGGTAATCGGAGCCCGCGTTCTTGATCGCGCGACGAACGCCGTCCGCGAGAGCGTCGAACTTCGCCGGCGCTGCGCCGAGGCCGAACGCGTCGATCGTGACTTCGTCGTAGCCGCGACGCGTCGCTTCTGCGCGCGCCTTCGCGCCAAGTTCCGTGTCGGCAAAGACGCGCCGGAAGAACTTCTCAGCAAGCGCGTTCGCGCGCAGGATGTCGTCACGCGTTGGTTCACCGTCATTGCGAGGACGACCTTGCGGAACGAACGGCGTCAATTCGATGCCCGCGCGCGCCGCGAGGAAACGCAGCGCTTCGGGGAACTCCATACGGTGGTAATTGATGACGAAGTCGATCGCATTGCCAGCCGCACCGCACGCGAAGCACTTGTAGAAGCCAGTACCACCCATCGCCGACTTGTGCGTGACAACCGCCATCGAAGGCGAGCGGTCATCGTGGAATGGGCAGAGCCCAACGTGCTCACGTCCCTTCGGTCGCAACGCCACAACCTCGCCAATGACCGACAGGATGTCGGTCGCGGCGAGGACACGGTCGCGATCAGAAGTGGAACTTGAA
>JBJOHQ010000452.1:0-3852 GCA_046047595.1 Planctomycetota bacterium
CCCCGCGAACTGACCCGCGCCGAGTGCGATTCCGAGGCGAAGATTGAGTGCGCGCGTCCGTGCCCACAATCGAAACGGTTCGCGTGCGCGGCGAATGTTCCAGCGCACTGCGGTCGCGCAGCGGGGGCAACGGGCGACCCACATCGCAACCGAGGGCGCGAACGAGCGCGTCGTCGCGTCCAGTGGCCTTCCGCAGTTTGCGCAGACATGCGAGAGCATTGGCACAGAATAGCCGAGGTTTTCCGCGATCCGCGGCGATGTCGCGGGGGCGTACACTGCGCGCCCGTTGCATGGGGCTCTCGCGCCGTGGTGAGAGCGATCGCCCGCGACTTCCTATGAACGATCCCGCGCTCCGCCGTCGCCGCTTCGCCTATCCGATTGTCACGCTCTGCGTGGCTGGTTTGATTTGGCTGTTCTCAACAGGTCGGATCTCGGTCGACCCGCAAGTTCAGCCAGAGATCTACGAGAAGTTTGTGGAGGGTGTGGTGACATCGGCGCGCGACGGCGTCGGCCCTCTTGCGGAAAGCGACGATTTGATCGCGAAGAGTTGGCGAACTCTCGCTCCAAGCGCGTTGCGTGCGAAGGACGGCGGAACCTTTCAAGTGCGATTTGTGTCGCTCGACGAAGCGAACACCGAGGTTGTGCGCGACGCACTCGCGGGTTCGCCCGTGGAGATTCGAATGACAAGCGGTCAAGAAGCGGGGCGCGGTGTGTATCTCTATGTGCGATTTGTTGATGGAAGTGCGCGCGTCGTAGGTGTTGGTGCGCTGACCGCACCGACAGAGGATGCGGAGAGTCGGTGAGGTATCTGCGATGAAGATTTGGATCAACGGGAAGTTTGTCGAGCCACAAGATGCGCGCGTCGGCTATTTCGACGGCGGCTTTCAGCATGGCATTGGTCTTTTCGAAACGATGATGGCGCGCGGCGGCGCTGTGCTGCGCCTCGACGACCATCTCACGCGACTTGCCGACAGTGCGCGCACGCTCAAGTTGTTCGACCAATTGCGTGTGGAAGCACTCGGTGAAGCGGTGCAATACTGCGTCCAAGCGTTCGCGAAAGAGAGCGGAAGCGGCGACGCGCGCATTCGACTCACGGTGACAGGTGGTGATCTTGGAAAGCCGTTTGCTGGGGCGAATGCCACAGGCGGCGCGGCGCGTGTACCGGATCCGACCGTTGCGATCCATGTGCAACCCGCGACCCGTTACCCCGATGAGTTTTTCTCGAAGGGTGTTGCGGTAAGCGTTGCCGAATCGCGGGCGAATCCGTTTGATCCGTTCGCCGCACACAAGACGCTTGCGTATTGGCCGCGCATTCAGGCACTGCGCAACGCGTCTGCTGTTGGTTGTGCCGAGGCATTGTGGTTCACAGTCACGAATCATCTCGCGAGCGGAAGCGTGTCGAGCGTGTTTCTCGCAAAGCGCGGGCGACTGCTTGTGCCATTTGCGCGCGGTGAAGAACTCGCGGGCGCGCGGCCTTCAGCCGTACTTCCTGGGTGCACGCGTGCGGCTGTGATTCTCTGGGCCGAGGGGACCTGTATCGACGTCGAGCGACGCGATCTCACGATCGACGATGTATTGAGCGCCGATGAGATTTTCCTCACCAACGCGAGTTGGGGCGTTCTGCCTGTCGTGCGCGTGGAACAGCACGAAGTTGGCGGCGGAATTCCTGGTGAAATTGCGCGCGCGATGCGGGAGAAGTGGCTCGCATGAACGGGACATCGAACGGGACATCGAACGGAACATCGAACGGAACATCGAATGGAACATCGAGTGGGGGATTTCCAGGCGGTTTCCCCGGCGGCTTTCGCGTCTTCACCGTTGGTCGCGAAACCGCGAATCGGTTTCGCGTGAAGCCTCCGTGGCGTGCGCGACCGAATGCAGGACCGATCGAGCGCGCGTTCGTCGCCGTGTTGACGTTCGTGCTCGCGCTTCCAGTCGCGATCCTTCTGCTCGCACTTGGACTCACGCTGTTACTCGCGTTTCTCGGGTGTGCTGCGATTTTTGTGGCGCTCGGAATTGCGATGTGGATCGTGCGTCGCATCTTCGGTTTGGGCGCGCAGCATGCGAACAATTCCGCGCGATCTGGCGTGCGCATTCGTCGCGTCGATGACGACGCGTTTGGCGGCGGCGCTGTACGTGAGCGTGGCGACGGGCGTGAAAACGTGCGCGTTCTTCCGCGTCAAGACCCCGAAGCGTAAATTTCGCAACACGCGTTCGAGTTCTTCGCGCGCATCGCGGCGTGAAGTGCTGAAACCCGCGCAAATTCGTGTGCTTCTCGCGCTTCATCGACCGACCATCGCGAGCGAATTCGTACGATGCGGCCCACGCGGCGGAGTCCGCGTCTTGAAGTTCCGCGCGGCGGAGTCCGCGTCTTGAGGTTTCGCGAGGCTGAACGATGGCTGAAGGAACGGCACCAGTTGCGGACGGCGAACCCGTCTTCGCACATCTCCACCTGCACACCGAGTATTCGCTGCTCGACGGTGGCAACACCATCGATCGACTGCTCAAGCGCGTGAAAGAACTTGGCATGAACGCGGTCGCAGTCACCGACCACGGCAACATGTTCGGTGCGATGGAGTTCTACATGAAGGCCAAGGATGCAGGCGTGAAGCCTATCCTTGGGATCGAGGCGTACGTCGCGGTTGATCGCGACGGAAAGTGGGGCGATCGCCGCGATAAGACGCACACGGGCGAGAAGGACGGCGGCTACCACCTCGTGCTGCTCGCCGAAAACATCGCGGGCTGGCGCAATCTCCTCAAACTCTCGTCGGACGCATTCCTCAACGGCTTCTACTACCGGCCGCGCATGGACAAGTCGACCTTGTCGCAGTGGGCCGACGGCATCATCGCTATCAACGGCCACCTTGGTTCGTCGATCGCGACGTACCTCACCGATTTCGTGCGCTCTGGAAACGATCCTGTGCATTGGAAACGTGCGGTGGAAGAGGCGCGTTGGCACGCAGAGATCTTCAAGCCGAATGAGAAGGGCGAGCCGCGCTTCTTCATCGAGTTGCAGCGCCATGTGCCCGAGCAAGAAGAGATCAATCCGTGGCTGCGCAAACTTGCCGCCGAACTCGATCTTCCGCTTGTTGTCGACAACGACGCGCACTTCTTGCGACGCGAAGATCACGACGTGCACGACACGCTCTGCTGCATTTCGATGCAGAAAAACAAGGATGACGCGGCGCGCCTCAAGTATCCCGAGTCGCTCTATGTGAAGAGCCCCGCCGAGATGAAGGCGCTCTTCCCCGAGGATCTCGAAGCGATCGCCAACGCGGGTCGCATTGCAGCGCGCTGTGACGTCAAGTTGCCGAAGGGCGAGAATCACGCGCCCGTCGTCAAGGTGCGTCACCCGGGTCACGGCCCGAAGTACGACCCTGCGAAAGACGGCGATCTCACGGAGTGGTTCAAGGCGTATTGCCGTCTCATCGAAACGCTGCCCTTTGATGCGACGAAGGACGCCGAGTCACCGGAAGATCTCAAAGCGAGTTGCGATCGTGCGCTGCGCGATCTTTGCGAAGCGGGTGCGATTTGGCGCTACGGCGCCGATGGAATCACGCCACAGATTCGCGCGCGACTCGAGCGTGAACTCAAGATTCTCGCGGATAAATCGATCAGCGCGTACTTCCTCATCGTGTGGGACTTCGTGAACTGGGCGCGTCAGCGCGGAGTCCCAGCGAACGCGCGTGGCTCGGGCGTTGGCACGATGGCGGGCTATGTGCTCGGCCTTTCAAACGCGTGCCCTGAAAAGTACGGGCTTCTCTTCGAGCGCTTCACCGATCCCGATCGCTCGGAGTATCCCGATATCGATATCGATATCTGCCAAGATGGTCGCGGCGCCGTCATCGACTA
>JBJOHQ010000453.1:0-11588 GCA_046047595.1 Planctomycetota bacterium
CCGCAAGATCGAGTTCGAAACCCCGCATGTAACTCTGGTTGCGGAAGATCGGAACCGCGACGCTTCGGTACTTCGAGGGATACGGGCTGACCGCCGCGTAGCCTTCGCTCGGCGTCGAGGCGCACCCAGTGAGGTGCGCAAGCGAAAGCGAAACCGAGAGCGAAACCGGGAGCAACAGGCCCACCGTCGGAAGGAGGCGTGTTGCTCCGCACGCGAATCTGCCTCGCGCGTCGAGCGTCATGACTTGCCTCCGGTCGATGGACTCGGTGCCGCGGATGGAGTTGGCGTCGCTGGCGCGGCTGCTGGCGTGGTTGCGGGTGTGGTTGCGGGTGTGGTTGCGGATGGGGCCGCGGGTGTCGCACTCATCTTGCCGCTCCCGCCGACGTCCACGGCTTCCGGATCGGTCGGCGAGGCCATCTCTGGCATATCGCTCCAGTCAATTCCAAGAAGAGACTTGCGGAGCGTGCGGTAGTCGGGTGCCTCGCGAACAACGCTCTCAGGAAGTCGTGCAATCACCATTGGCACAATGCGCAACGCTTCGAGCGTGGCGATCGAGCGCGGGTGACGTTGGACGAGGCGACGGATGAACATCTCCGCCGAAATCGGGTCGTTCACCTCGAGGTACCAGTTCGCAGTCGAGAGGAACTTCGCTGCTTCCGATTCTTCGATACGGACGAGTACGCTCGTCGCGCCGACCTGCTGTGCAAGTCCTGGCTGCAGCGCCTGCATCGAGCGCAGCTTCGCGCGCGCTTCGAGCAGACCACTCGCGTCATACTCAGGACCGCGGAAACCCGCGAGATACGCGTAAATCAAGCGCAATCGCGCCTTCGTGACACCGGCGCTGCGCGGGTAATTCTCGAGATAGATCGAGTAGGCCTCGGCGGCCATCATCATTTCACGGCGATCGAAGTAGAAGTCTCCAAGCGACATGCCCGCCTTCTCTGCGAGTTCGCTGCCCGGCAGACGCTCTTGGATGCGGATCAGAAGTTCTTGTGCGTCTTCACTCGCATCGACGATACGAAATGTTCCAAAGAAGCGCTTCTTGAGGCCGTTCGCGTAACTCTGCGCAATCTCATACTCGCGTTCGAGCGCTGGGATAAACACGGCACTGCCGTAGTAACGGCGGGCGATTTCTTCGTAGTCGAAGAGTGCCTCGTGTTCATCACCCGCCGCGAGTTTGGCATCGCCGCGAAGTAAGAGCGCATCGGCGCGATAGCGTGAAAGGGGATAGCGCTCAATGAATGCGTTTGCGAGATTTTTCGCGCGCGAAATCTCGCCGTTGACAAGCGCGCGCCGCGCCGAAAGCAACTGCGCTTCTTCGCTCGTCGGATCGACGTCCGCGACCTTCTGCCAACGATCAAGCGTGTCGAGTTGGTAGGTTTCCGTCTGCGCGGCGGCGGTGGGTTCCCACCCTGCGATCTGAGTTCCAAGTGTGGCAACCAAGTCGAGCCGCGCCGAGTGACCAACGCCCTCGAGCGCGCTCCCGACGATGCCGCCGCCGAAGGCCCCCGTGAGGGCAACGACGAGGCACGCGGCGAACTTCGAAGGCGAAGAGGGCATAGCGCCGATCGTACGCGCGACGGTGGTTTTCCTCAATCTGGCCAGACTTCGGCGGAACTCGTGAAAGTCGCGATTCTCTTCAACCCCATCTCAGGCGCGGGCAAAGCGCTTGCCGCCGCCGAACTTTTGAAGCGCGGCCTCGAGACCGACGGCGTCGATGTTCGACTTCGTCCGACCGAGCGCCGACCGACCCCCGAGTGGCTTGCACCCGCGTTGCGGGATGTCGATGCGTTGGTCGTCGCCGGCGGCGATGGCGCCGTGCGCATGGCCGCGCCCGAGGCGGCGCGCGCGCGGGTTCCGCTCTGGCATGCGCCGTGTGGAACGGAGAATCTCTTCGCGCGGGCCTTCGGAATGCGTGCCGATCCGCGCAGCGTGGCGCGGGCCTTGGTTGCGGGAAAGACGCGCGCGATCGATCTCGCGCGCGCAGATCACGAGCACTTCAACATCATGGCTTCGGTTGGCTTCGATGCCGATGTCGTCCATGTTCTTGCGGCACGCCGAACGGGCGCGATTTCTCACCTGTCGTATGCGCGACCAATCTTGGAACTCGCGCGCGCGTGGAAGCCAAGCGAACTCGCGTGGTCGATTGATGGCGAGCGTGAAGAACTCGGGCCAGGCTTGGTCGTTGTCGGCAACCTGCGCGAGTACGGAGTTCGGTTGAACCCGACCCCTGACGCGGAGCCGGACGATGGACTTCTCGATGTGGTGTACCTGCCCGCGCGCGGCGCCCTTGATCTCTTGAGTTGGGTGCCGCTCTTGCGCTTCGGTCTTGCGGGGCGTGTGTCGTTCGCAAGCGCCGATTACCGCGCGCGGCGCGGACAGCAGATCACGCTTGAAGCTTCACCCGCCGCGAAACTGCAACTGGATGGCGATGCGGCTGGCGAGGCGGCTGGTGATGTTTCGCCCACAAGCGGTTCAGGGATGGCAGGGATGGCAGGGGCGCATGGTTTGATCCGCCGTTTTTGGACGGAACCGAGTGCCCTCCGGATTCTGCTTCCCGCCTGAATCCCGCTCGAGACTTGCCCGAGTCTTGTCTGAGTCTTGCCCAAAACCCCTTCGAAGCTCGCGGTTCGGCTCTGCTCGGCTTGAGTGTTGATTTGGCGGGCTGAAGTCCTGCATCACCGCTACAGCCCGCACAACCCGCCGTAGGTTGATTCCTCTGATCTCGCCAACCCCTCAAGTCTCGACGAAGTCGGCCCGATCCGCTTGGTCGTGCCCCGTTGTTTTCAGGAGAGGTGCCTGAACGGGTCTGATCGTGGGGGATGGGCGAGGAGAGAGTCTCATGGCCGACAAGAAACCTGACGGCAAGTCTGAATCCGCGCCCGACGCGGCCGCTGCGCCCGCGAAGAAGGGCGGGATGAAGTTCGCCCTCATCACCGTTGCGCTGCTTGCGATCGAGGGCGGCGTGCTGTTCGCGGTGTTCTCGCTTGGCGGCCCGAAGCATGCGGATGCTGGCGGCCCGCCGCCAGCCGCAGTTGCGAAGCCCGAGGACAATCAAACCGTGGAACTCCTCGTGTTCGATGATCGCGTCTCGAACGACGCGTCAGGCGTGACCTACCAGTACAAGGCCGACATTCACCTGAAGGTCAAGAAGTCGGCGGAGAAGGAAGTCGACGAGGCGATCAAGGCCGTGAAGAACGAACTGCGTGAGGAAATCTGCGGCATTTTCCGCACTGCTGAGCCGCAGCATTTCCAAGAGCCGCTCCATGACACGCTTCGGCGCCGTCTTGAAAGCGCTCTCCGCGAGCGATTCGAGAACAAGATCTTTGCCGGTGAGGGCGATCATCGGAAGCCCGTGACGATCGACCGCGTCCTCGTGGTCATCGGTAGCGGAATCCGTGTGAGTCGCTGATCGGCCGAGTCGATCGTTCGTCGAGACTTCAAGAGCAACCTGCCGCCCAATCGCCGCCCTCGCCTCCGCGACACCCGTCCGAGGCGGGGGTAGCGTCTTTTTGACGCGCACTTCTTGCCGATGAAAGGCCAAAGCCGCCTCGACGATTCTCTGCAGGCGCAACCCTTGCGCGGCCGACAATGCCATGTCGCGAGAGCTCGTTGGATAGGACGTCCGACGCTCGCGACCGAGAGGCCATCAGGCGGAGCCTGAAGAAAGCCCATCATGCCCGACGATTCCACCGATTCATCGCTCAACGCAACCGGCACGTCGCCCTTGCCGATCGGTCTTCCTGACTTCGGCACTCCTTCGGCAGGCGGAGGGGCGGTGAGTGGTATTGGTCTTCTCGGCGACGTCTCGCTGCAAGTTCGCATTGAACTCGGCCGCACGCGCATGCTCGTCGAAGACGTGCTCAAGTTGAACGCTGACTCGGTGGTGGAGCTCGACAAAGCCGCCGGTGATCCCGTCGACATCTACGTCAACGGTCGTCGCATCGCACGCGGCGAAGTTCTCGTGCTCAACGAGAATTTCTGCGTCCGTGTGAGCGAGATTCTTGAGCCGATTGAGGCGTAACTCGGATTGAAGTTGGCAGGATGACGCTCTCAAGCCCTTCAAGCAGGGCGCAAACGCGTGCGCGAAATTCGGAAGAAAGAACGACCGGAAGGATTCTGGTCTAGCGCACGACGGTGAACTCGCGACGAAGCCAGGATGGCCATGCCGATCGCACTCTTTCACACACGAACTCTCGCGGCATTGGTGGCGACTGGCGTTTTCGCCGCGGCACTCGCGTCTTTCGCAGCG
This sequence comes from Planctomycetota bacterium, assembly GCA_046047595.1. Classification (GTDB taxonomy): domain Bacteria; phylum Planctomycetota; class Phycisphaerae; order Phycisphaerales; family SM1A02; genus QWPT01. The sequence goes on from JBJOHQ010000453.1 coordinate 4,253, forward strand.
TCATCCGCGCGCGCCGAAGACGCGGTTGTGGCAGACGCGGGCGCCGAGTCGGCCACTGCGGCCGCTGCGGCCACCTCTCAGCGCTCACTCGCAGCCTCACTCCCGCGCACGGCCCAAACGGCGACCGGTGACTTTGGATCTCTTGCCGAAGGCGCGCGTGAACGCGGCTTCTTCGGCGAAATCATCCCGACAGCCGCGGCGCTTGGCGGAACGCTCTTGGTGATCGTGCTCACGCGCAGTGCCATCAAGCGTTTCGGCGGACAACTCGGCCCCGGCAAGCGTCCATCGGGCGTCGTCGAGATTCTCGCGCGGTACCCCGTCGCGCGCGGGCAGCAAGTGGTGCTTCTCAAGGTTGGTCGTCGCGTGCTCGTGGTGCACCAAGGTGCGCAGGCGATGCAAACGCTGAGCGAATTCTCCGAGGCAGATGATGTCGCCGACCTCATCTCACGCTGCGAAGCGGGCGCGAAGAACGCAAAGGACCCGACACGCGATTTCTCGTTCGATGCGCTGCTCCGCAACGCGGGGAAGTCGTTTGAAGCAGACGCGCGCGTCGATCCCCGCGACGCGCGTATCGATCCCCGCGACGGGCTTCCTGCAGTCATGCGCGGTGCCGAGATCGAAACCGTGGACCTCACACGATCCCGCAGAAACTCCCGTGGCGGAGGTTCGCGATGATCGCGCTCCTCGCCCAAGCGGCACCAGCACTCGACTCTTTCAATCCGATCGGCGTCCTCGAGGACGCGTCGAAGAATGTGCCGGGCTTCGAGGGCGGACTCTCAAGCGCACTGAACATCGTCTTGTTGCTGACGGTTCTCACCGTCGCGCCCGCGATTCTCATCCTCTGCACGTGTTTCACGCGCATGGTCGTCGTGCTCGGCCTTCTGCGTCAATCGCTCGGAACGCAAACGCTTCCGCCGTCGCAAGTCATCGTCGGGCTCTCAGTGCTGCTCACCGCGGTTGCGATGGCGCCGACGTTTGGGCGCATGTGGGATGAAGGCCTTGGGCCCTACGCGCGCGGCGAACAGAAAGACCAGATGGTCGCATGGGAAGGTGCGAAGAAGCCGCTCCGCGAATTCATGATCGCGCAGATCGAGGCGACGGGAAATGTGCCGACCGTGATGATGATTCTTGAGCATCGCGGCGTCGACACGAGCGAACCAGAGAAGTTGACGTGGGAGAAGGACGTCGACCTCTTGACGTTGGTGCCGTCGTTTGTCCTCTCCGAACTCAAGACGTCGTTTCTCATCGGTTTCCGCATCTATCTGCCGTTTCTCGTGATCGACATGGTGATCTCGAGCCTGCTCGTTTCGATGGGCATGATGATGCTTCCGCCGGTGCTCGTTTCGCTGCCGTTCAAGCTGCTGCTCTTCGTCCTCGTCGACGGATGGACACTCGTCGCAGGTTCGCTGCTCACCGGCGTGATGGCGCCACTCGGAGGTGGATGATGGATGGCATGCTTGACGTGCAAGCGCTTGATGTGGTGCGCGAAACGTTTCGTCTCATCTTGATCATCTCCGCACCGATTCTTGTGGTCGGCCTCGTGGTTGGCCTTGTCGTGAGCATCTTTCAAGCGGTGACGCAGATTCAAGAGCAGACGCTCGTCTTCGTTCCCAAGATCCTCGCGATGGTCGCAACGACCGTCGCGCTCTTCTCTTGGATCGCCATGAAGTTGATGGAGTTCTCGGCGGAAATGTTCACTTGGAGCCCAGTCACAGGGACGTGACGAGAACGGTACGAGAACCTGACGAGAACAGTTCAGGCACCGGACTGCACGCAACACAAACCTCGCACGATGTCTTCAATCGACGCACTCTCCCAACACCTCGTTCCTGCAACACTTGTGGTTGCGCGGGTTGGTGGCGTCGCGATTCATGGGCCAATTCTCTCGTCGCCGGCGATTCCACTGCGCATCAAGGGGCTTCTTGTTGCGGCGCTGGGATTGGCCGTCTATCCATCGGTCGCAAGCACTGCGACGATGCCTCATGAAATCTCGCTCGGCGCCGCGCTTCCGCTTCTCCTCATCGAGATTGGAATCGGTGCCTTCATCGGGTTCATGGCATCGCTGCCGCTGCTTGCCGCGCAGTTTGGTGGCTTGGCGATGGGCCAGCAAATTGGCCTTGGTTTTGCGCGGTTTTACAACCCCGCGATCGGTGAAGAGTCGGATGCGCTTGAGCAGATTCTGTTCTTCCTCACGCTCGCCACATTCCTTTCGCTTGGCGGGCTTGAGTCGATGTTCTCGGCGGTCGTGGGCAGTTTCGCCACGATTCCCGCGGGAGCTGTTCCCGCAATGCTCGCAGGCGAAGGCGGTTCCTCGCCGATTGCGGTGTTCACAGGCGGAATGTCCGCGGCGTTTGAACTCGGGCTGCGCGTCGCGGCGCCGCTTCTCGCGATTGTGTGCCTCGAAACTGTGGTGATGGGGTATCTCTCGAAGAGCGTGCCCGCGCTCAACGTGATGTCGATCGGATTTCCGTTGCGCATCGTCGTTGGCCTTGGCGTGATCGTGGCATCGCTTGCGGCGATCGATGAAGCACTCGTTGATGGAACCTCGGGCGCGATCGAGTCACTCTTGGTTGCAACCACCTCCGAAGCGGCGACTGCCGGAGGAGGTGCCTGATGTCAGAAGATCTCGGCGAACGCACCGAAGACGCAACCCCGAAGAAGCGTCGCGAAGCACGCGAAGAGGGCAACATCGCGCGTTCGAATGATGCCGCAAACGCGATTCTGCTCCTCGGCGCGATTCTCGTGCTCGCGTCTTCGATGAAGCCGTTCCTCGGAACGCTTGCAGCACTTCTCGAGAAATCGCTTGCGGGAGACGCGATTGGTTCTGGTATCCGCGTCGAAGAGATCGCGCCGCTGGTGATTCCAATGGCGGTCGAAGGCGCCTGGGCGGCACTTCCAATCATCGTTGGAGCGACAGCGATCGCGATTCTCGCGCATCTCTGGCAAGTGGGTTTCCTCGTGACAACGAAGCCGCTTGAGCCAAAGTTTGAACGGCTTGATCCCACGAAGGGATTCGGCCGCATCTTTGGTGCGCAAGGCGCAATCAAGACGGCGATGGACGTGCTGAAGGTAGCGCTCGTCGGTTGGATCGCTTGGAGTTTGGCAGTAGGTGTCTTGCCGCAAATCGTTGCACTGCCAGAGTTCGGTGTCCTCCGCGGTTTCGAAGAGATCGGCGCGATTGGGCTCAATCTTGCGGTGCAAATCGGCTCTGCATTGCTGGTGCTCGGCCTCGCGGATTACGGCATCCAGAAGTTCAAGCATGAACGCGATTTGCGCATGACGAAGCAGCAGGTGAAAGAAGAGTTCAAGGAGTCGGACGGTAACCCTGAAGTGAAGCGTCGTCGCATGCAGATTGCGCGACAGCTCGCAATGCAGCGCTTGCAGACGTCGGTTCCAAAGGCCGACGTGATCGTCACGAACCCTGAGCACATTTCGGTCGCGATTCAATATGACCCAGCGACCATGCAGGCGCCACGCATTGTGGCGATGGGTGCGGACAACCTCGCGATGCGCATTCGCCAGATCGCGACGAAGCACGGCATTCCAATCGTTGAGCGAAAGCCTCTCGCACGAGCGCTCTACGCCAACGCGAAGGTTGGGCAGGAGATTCCCGCAGACCACTACAAGGCGGTCGCAGAAATCTTGGCCTATGTCTATCAACTGAAGGGGAAAGCGGTCGCGTGACGGCGGCCGACTGAGATGAACGCGCGCATCGGAGGTTCGTTGCGCGGCATGTGAAAGAGTACGAAGCGAGCGAGGGCCACAACTATGGCAAGAACGAACACAGCCCCAGCAACTGATGGCATTCCGCCGATCTTCCACATGATCGCGCGGAACAGCCATCTCATTGTTCCGATCTCGTTCCTTCTGCTCGTTGCGGTGCTTGTCATTCCGTTGCCAACGACGGTGCTCGATCTCTTACTTTGCATCAACATCGCGATCGGTTCGATCGTCTTGATGACGACGATCTACATGCGGAAACCGCTTGATTTCAGCGTGTTTCCTGCACTTCTCCTTGGAACGACGCTCTTCCGGCTCGTGCTCAATGTCGCTTCCACGCGGTTGATTCTCTCGATTGATTCGAAGGACCCGACAACCGCGACCGCCGCTGCTGGCCACATGATTCAAGCGTTCGCGAACTTCGTCGCCGGTTCGAATGCCGTCGTCGGCGCGATCATCTTCATCATTCTCGTGATCGTGCAGTTCGTGGTGATCACCAAGGGTGCCACGCGCATGTCAGAAGTTGCCGCGCGATTCACCCTCGATGCAATGCCTGGCAAGCAGATGGCAATCGATGCCGATCTGTCTGCGGGCACCATTGATGAGAAGACGGCGCGTGAGCGTCGCGAGGAAGTTTCTCGCGAGGCCGATTTCTACGGTGCGATGGACGGTGCTTCGAAATTCGTCCGCGGTGACGCGATCGCAGGCATCATCATCACGCTCATCAACGTCGTTGGTGGCTTTGCCATCGCGAAGTTTCAACTCGGTTGGACTGCGTCCGACGCGATGAAGACATTCATGCTGCTCGCGATCGGCGACGGCCTTGTCTCGCAGTTGCCAGCGTTCCTTGTGGCGATCGCGTCTGGTCTGATCGTCGCGCGCGCGGGCGGCGGCAAGACGGTTGGCGAGGAAATCCCAAGCCAACTCGCGTCTCAGCCGATGGCGCTCTACCTCATCGCGGGCTTCCTCTTTATGCTCGCGTTTACGCCGTTGCCGACCGTGCCACTGGTCGGCGCATCTGCGGTGCTCGCAGGAACGGCGTACGCCATGCAGTGGATGGTGAAGAAGCGGGGGATTGGCGAAGCGATGCGAGCTCGTGACGAGGCCGCACGCAAGCCGGTCGAGCCGCCGAAGGTCGAGGAACTTCTCTCGGTTGACACGCTTGAGCTCGAAGTCGGTTACGGGCTTGTCGGCCTCTTCGACGCATCGCGCGGGGGCGACCTCCTCGATCGGATCGCGGGGATTCGCCGCCAACTCGCGACGGAACTCGGCTTGGTCATGCCTTCCGTCCGTATTCGCGACAACATGCAACTCGACCCAAACGAGTACCGCGTCAAGATCCGCGGCGCAGTCGTCGCCTCGGGCTTGGTGTACCCGGAGCTCCTCATGGCGATGGACTCGGGCTTCGCGCACGGGCAGCTTGAGGGGATTCAGACGAAGGAACCCGCATTTGGCCTCGAGGCCACTTGGATCGAGCGATCGCTGCGTGATCGAGCCGAGAGTTCGAATTGGACGGTCGTCGACGCGACCAGCGTCTTGGCGACCCACATCACGGAAATCGTTCGCCTTCACGCCGATGAATTGCTCACGCGAGAGGAAGTGTCGAACCTCATCGCGCAACTCAAGCAGAAGACGCCGAAGCTCGTCGAAGACTTGATCCCCGCGATTGTCAAGCCGAGCGACCTCCAGAAGATCCTCCAAGCACTCCTCCGTGAGCGCGTCGCCATCCGCGACTTGGAAACGGTTGTCGAGACGCTCGCCGAGTGGATTCCGCACACCAAGGACCACGATGTCCTCGTCGAATACGTTCGCAATGGCCTGCGCCGCGCCATCTGCGCGCAGTACAGCGAGGTTGATGAGCGCGGCCGCGCACGCCTCCGCTGCGTCACGATGGACCCGGCACTTGAGGACACGATTTCGGGCTACATCGACCGCAATCCATCGGGGACGACGTTCACCATCCCGCCACAACTTGCCAACCGGATCGCACGTTCGGTTGCCGAGACAGCTCGGCCGCTTTCCGATGCCGGTCGCCGCATCGTCGTCCTCGCGTCGCCCTCGGTGCGCGCCCAGGTGCGGCAGATCCTCGAGCCGCACATTGCGGAGTTCGCGGTCCTCGGGTACAACGAAGTGGTTCGAGGAACCGATGTCGAAAGCGTCGGGCTCGTTCAACTCACCGCGGCTCCCGTCCCACAAGCGGTAGGCGCGGCCTGAACGAATCCGTGTTGCGTCCGCGTGGCAAAGGATCGCTGTGTTTGATCCTTGAGCGTCCATGTTGATCGCGATCGTGTGCGTGATCATGTGCGTGATCGTTGCGCGCGCCTGAAACAAAGGTCCCTCCATATTGGTTGTTGGGGAGTGCTGTGTGATTTCGAGCGATCCGACAGGAGGTCGGACGCCTGATGATGCGAGGATCACCGCCCGCATCGAGTGAGCTGCGGCGATGGCCGCGAATGCCAGGAGGGCAGCTTTGAAGCTCAAGACCTATCAGGCTTGGACCATGTCGGAAGCGCTTGCCTTCGTGAAGAAGGATCTCGGCGCGGACGCGGTCATCCTGCATACTCGAACCTTTGAACGGGGTGGATTCTTCGGTTTCGGCCGAAAGGCGGTCGTCGAGATCACTGCGGCACGCGCGGCTGACATGCCCAAAGCGGACCACGTGCGCGGCGAAGGTGAGAAGGCCGATACGGCGACTTCTGAACGTCGCGGCGGCCCGAGAGGTTTCAAGACTGCAACGCTTGCAGCGCCGAGTTCGCCGATTGCTTCCACATCAAACGCCTCCAACGGGTCTGCCGCCATGAGCGCATCGCTCGACGCGCGGGCGGCCAAGAACGAAGTCGTGCAACTTTCGGCGGCGGCTCGCGCATACGGCGCGGCACCGCAGAGTGGTCACGCATCGCAGAGTGGTCAAGCAGGGAGCACTGGATTCACTCGCGGCGATTCCGCGAACGGAGGCAGCGCGTCGGGAACTCGCGGACACACAAACTTTCACACAAGCCTTCACACAAGCCTCAACACAGGCCTCAACACCGGCATCCCTCTTGATATGGACGCCGAGCGTGAGAAGACGCGTCGGCTCGCCCAAGCGATGGCCATTCAACTTGAGAAGCAGACGAGTGAGCGCGCAAACGCTGCGCGAAACGAACGCGCGACTGGTGCCGCTGTTCGCGCGAGCGAATCCGCGGCGCGGGCCACGAACGCGTTTGGTACCCCATCTCCTGTGCGCATCGCTTCTCCTGAGACTGGAGTTGTGACGACCGAGCCTGTTGGCCCCGCGCAGAGGTTTGTGCTCGTTCCCGAAGTTCGAACGATCGGAGCACAACGCGGCGACGAGCGCACGATGGTTGCGCGTGTGCAGGCGCTCGCGGTTCCCGCGCCGCAGATGGTGCCATCGTCGAGCGTGTCGGCCGCTGCGACTTCGGAATCAGTGGCGGCACCACATGCGGTGGTCGTGAACGCGAGCATGGTGAATGCGGACATAAATGCAAACACGGCGAATGTCTTCCGTCATGTTGCGCAGTCCCCGCAGTCCCCGCAATCACGCGCAACGGACCTTGCGGAACCCACGCCATCTTCGGACCGTCGTGAGCTCGACACGATTTCCGCATTCGTCGGT
>JBJOHQ010000454.1:0-3324 GCA_046047595.1 Planctomycetota bacterium
CACCACGTTAAGCCGTAACGCGGATTTGGGCCGTGCGACTTCAGCAGTTCTTTAAGCGCACTCTCGCTGACGATGCGCGTTTCGGTGCCGTCCTCAGCTCGCACAACCCCGCCATCGAGCACCATCTCACCGAACGTCGCCCACGCGCGCGCGCTGATGCGTCCGCCGCCCGCCATGTTCGGATTGCCAACGGCGTCGCGCTGAAACTGCGGCGCGATACCGAGCGGTTTGAAGACCTTTCGATCGAGGTAGGCCACGATGTCCTTGTCACCCGTCTTGGCGGTCGCGAGTTTGCGCTTCATCAGTTCGCCGAAGACATAGAACGAACTCGGCCCGTAGATGAAGCGCTCTCCGGGCTCCGCGCGAAGTCGCGCCTCGATCGAGGCCTTCGCGCGATCCGTGATGCCATTCGCGCTCGCGGCGCGCGCGGTATCGATCTTCGCGCTGAGCGACTCAAGCCCCGATGCAAGCGAAAGCAGTTCGCGCACGGTGACTTTCGCCTTCTCAGGATCGCTCTTCCACTCGTGAATCGTGTCGCTGACGAGTTCGTCGAAGGAGAGGAGTCCCTCGTCGACGGCGATTGCAGCGGCGATCCCGCAGAAACTCTTCGTGCCGCTCGCGAGAGGGTGCGGCGTTGAGGCGGTCTGACTCGCGCGGCCAGCTTCGAAGAGCACTTTGCCATCGCGAAGGACGAGGACGAAGTCGCCTTCGCGTTCAAGCGAGTAAGCGCTCGCGGCAGCACAGCGCGCAAGGAACGCCGCGTCGGGCGTTGGGATAGCGATGGCGGTGGTTGTGGTGGTGGTTGTGGTTGGGGCCGCGGGCGCTGGCAACGCGGAAGGTGACGGAGCGGTTGGCGTCGACGCGGGCGGTGCCGGCGTTTCACCGCGAGTCGGTGGCGTGGATTCCTTCGTTGAGCACGCGCTCGTCGCCGCGGTGGTCGCGCTTGCGAGCAGAAGCGTGCCGCTCAGGAAGAGGGGCCGGAGCAGCGCGCTGGTGCGCGTTCCGACCCGCGTTTGGCGAGCAACGGGGTTGTCACGATTGGCAAACATGAGGTTAGAACGCGTGGCCTCGATTTGAAATTGCACGCGGCGGCCGCGATTGAATCGATCCGTAACGTGCGCGCGAGAAGTTAGAGTATCGGTCATGCTTGCTGATCTCGACACGATGGAGCGCGAAGCGCTTGCCGAACTGGACACCGTGACCGACGCCGCCGCGCTTGAGGCGTTTCGCGTGCGTTGGCTTGGTTCCAACGGCCGTCTGCGTGGCGCGATGGATGCGCTCAAGACCGTACCGAAGGAGGCGAAGCCGGCGGTTGGCAAGCGCCTGAACGAGGTCAAGGCGGCGATCGAGGCGGCGTTCAATGGTCGTCGTGACACGGCTGCCGCCGCGCCGAAAGGCCCGCCGATCGATGTCACCGAACCTGGCTTTGCAGTGGGCGAGGGCGCGCGGCACGTACTGACGAAGACGATCGACGAAATCGTGGACGTGCTCGGTCGCATGGGCTTCTCCGTTGCCGATGGGCCTGAACTCGAAGACGAGTGGCACAATTTCAACGCGCTCAACATTCCAGAGAGCCACCCGGCGCGCGGACCCGCCGACAACTTCTTCCTCGGCGGCGAAGTCGCGGGCAAGTTGCTGCTTCGCACGCAGACGTCGACCGTGCAGATTCGCGCGATGGAATCGATGAAGCCGCCCTTAAAGATTTGCGCGATCGGCCGCGTGTATCGCCCCGACGCGCACGACGCGACGCATTATTCGATGTTCCATCAGGTCGAAGGTTTGTACGTCGACCGCAAGGTGTCGATGGTCGACCTCAAGACGACGCTTGTGCAGTTTGCGAAGGCGTTCTTCGGCCCTGAGGCAGAGATTCGGCTGCGACCGAGTTTCTTCCCCTTCACGGAGCCGAGTGCCGAACTCGACATGAAGATGCGCGTGATGCGCAACGGCGTGCCTGAGTGGCGCTGGATTGAACTCGGCGGCTGCGGCATGGTGGACCCGAACGTCTTCAAGTCGGTCGGTATCGACCCTGAAGAGTGGACGGGCTTTGCGTTTGGCCTGGGCATCGAACGCGTCGCGATGCGGAAGTACGGCATCGGCGACATTCGCTTGCTCTTCGAAAACGACGCGCGGTTCCTGCGGCAGTTTTGAAATTTGAGCGGTCGCCGCTGCGGCGGCGACCTTTGGCGTCATCCCGAACAAAGCGAGCGCTCAAATACGTCGCGAGCGCTTACCACGACGCGTCTCGGCCCGCCGCGATTCACTCGCGGCGAGGCCGGCCAGAGCGAGCGAAAGCGGGCACTCGTAGATCTTGCGGTCGCCGCTGCGGCGGCGACCTTTGGCGTCATCCCCACCAAAGCGAGCGAAAGCGGGCACCTGAAGCGAAGCTTCAGCAGCCCGCTCAGTCGCGAGCGCTCAATTACGTCGTGTAGTCCGCATTCAACCGCACATACTCCGTCGTGAGGCCGCAGGAGAGGAACGTGTCGGAATTCGCTTCGGCTTCCGCGCCTTCGCTTCTGCCAAGCGAGATCACAATCTCGACGTGCGAACCGTTGAAGGCCGCGCGCACGAGGTCGCGATCAGCGGGGCAGGGCTCACCGTCGCAGAAGATGAGAATGCCACCGACGCGCAGTTCGAGGTCGTTCGGGCGGAACGCGACACCCGCGCGGCCAGCAGCGGCGACGATGCGGCCCCAATTCGGGTCGCCACCCGTGATGGCAGTGCGCACAAGCAGACTTGATGCAACGGTTTCAGCGACGCGCAACGCATCCGCGCGCGACGCAGCGCCCGTCACTCGCACGGAAAGCGAGCGCTCGAAGCCCTCGCCGTCGCAAACGATCATTTTCGCAAGATCGCAGGCAACCTCGCGGAACGCTTGAGCGAGCGCGGCTTCATCGCAGGTTCCCGCGGCACCCGAAGCAAACGCGAAAACTGAGTCGTTCGTGCTTGTGTCGCCATCGACCGAAATCCGGTGGTAACTCGCATCGGCTGCGTGGCGCAGGATTCGATCGAGCGTGCGTGGATCGACTTCGGCATCGGTCGCGAGCACCGAAATCATCGTCGCCATATCCGGACGAATCATGCCCGCACCCTTCGCAACTCCCGCAACGTGCACGTGGCGTCCGTCGCCACAATCAATTGTGCGCGCCGACACTTTCGGCTTGGTGTCGGTCGTCATGATCGCGCGCGCGAACGGCTCGAGACTGTCTTGATGACTGTCTTGATGACTCGCGTCGACGGCGCCCGACAGCAGTCGCGCGGCCATGTGTGCGATCTCAGGAGTCATTCGATCCATCGGGAGTTGCACGCCGATCACACCAGTTGAAT
>JBJOHQ010000455.1:0-2757 GCA_046047595.1 Planctomycetota bacterium
AGCCCGATGATTTCAGCATCTGGCATCGCTGCGTGCGCTTCCTTCGGGCAGATATTGCGGCGCTTCCAATGTTCGACGAGTTCTTCGCGCGTAAAGCCGCGCAGTTTGATGTCGGTACCGCGACCGGCCATGTTCGTCGCGATCATCACGCCGCCGATGTTGCCGGCGCCGAGGACGATTTCCGCTTCGCGATCATGTTGCTTCGCGTTCAGCACTTCATGACGGATCTGATACTTGGCCGCCAACATGCGCGCGACCATTTCGCTCTTCTCAACGCTCGTCGTACCAACGAGCACTGGGCGACCGACGTCGTGGAATGCTTTGACTTCTTCGACGATCGCGTTCCACTTGTCCTTCTGTGAGAGGAACACTTTGTCTTGGCGATCGAAGCGCGCGATCGGGAGATTCGTCGGAATCGACACAACGTCGAGCTTGTAGATTTCGTGGAACTCTTCTGCTTCGGTGTCGGCGGTACCAGTCATGCCGGAGAGCCGCTTGTAGAGCTTGAAGTAGTTCTGAATCGTGATCGTCGCCATGGTCTGGGTCTCTTCTTTGACCTTGACCTTTTCTTTGGCTTCGACGGCTTGGTGAAGACCGTCTGACCACTGACGACCGACCATCTTTCGGCCTGTATTTTGATCGACGATCACGACGCCTTCGACGCCGTTTTCATCGGCAGCCACGACGTAATCACGATCGCGCTGATAGACGACGTGCGCGCGGACGGCTTGTTCCACCAAGTGCGGCATGTCGATGTTGTCGCCGACGTAGAAACTTCCAACCGTCGGATCGATGCGCTTCGCGAAACGCTGCGCTTCTTCCACGCCGTCGTGCGTGAGTGCGGCGGTCTTCTTATCGAGTTCAGGCTCGTAGAACTGCTTGAAACGATCGCGACGCGCTTGCGCGGTTGCGAGTTCCTTGCGTGCGCTCTCCATCTCACGTTTCAGCGTGGGAACCGCGGCCTTTTCACGCGCGTTGCGCACGTCGCCTTCGAGTGCGGCGATACGTTCTTCGAGTTTGCGGCAATCTTCGTTCTCGCGATCCCAATCAGACTGGCGCGAAACGAGATGGCGCGCAATCTGATCGGCGAGGTCGTAGCGCGGCGCCGTTGCGTGCGCCGGGCCCGAAATGATGAGCGGCGTACGCGCTTCGTCGATGAGAATCGAGTCGACTTCGTCGACGATCGCGAATCCGCGCTCCTTCTGCAATTGCTCTTCTGGCCGCGTCTTCATGTTGTCGCGGAGGTAATCGAAGCCGAACTCGCTCGTTGTGCCGTACACAACGTCGCAGGAGTACGCGGCCTTTTTCTCTTCGTGACCTTGCATGTGATGCGGGTGAATCGCACCGACCGTGAGGCCAAGGGCGCGGAAGAAGGGGAACGTCCAATCGCGATCGCGTTGCACGAGGTAGTCGTTCACCGTGACGACGTGCACTTGCTTCTTCTCGCAGGCGGCGAGATAGCACGCGAGTGGGCCGACGATCGTCTTACCTTCGCCGGTCTTCATTTCGGCGATCTTGCCTTCGGCGAGCACGATGCCGCCGATCAACTGCACGTTGAAGGGACGCGCGCGGAAGGGTGGGCGCGACTCCGGATAGATCGTGCGCACCGCGTTGTAAATCGCAGGGTCGATGTCGAGGTACTGCCAGCCTTCGATCATCTGCGTGTGGCCACGGAAATCGCCCTCTGGGTAACGCGGCTCAAGCGCGCGCATCGCGGCGAGGGTTTCGTCGTACTTCGCGCGAACGTCCGCGGGAAGCAACGATGGATCGAATCGATCTTGCGCATCGACAACGCCATCGTGGTTGAGATCGATGCCGCGGGCTGGGTTGAAAATGTTGCGGATGCCAACGGAGCGGTCCATGGCCTCGCGGGCAACCGCGAAGATTTCAGGAATCATCGCGTACGACTTCTCGCCGCCTGCGATCCGCGTGCGGAACTCCTCGGTCTTCGCGCGCAGTTGTGCGTCGGTGAGGCGGCGCATCTCGGGCTCGAGCGCGTTCGCTTCCTCCACAATCTTGTTGTAGCGCTTGACGTCGCGTTGATTCTTCGTACCCATCGTGACGCGGACGAACCAGTCGAGGACGGGAATACCTTTGAGCAATTGACTCATGTCTTGTTCCTAGCGTGAGGTCGGCAGTGCCGACAGCGTCGCGACGCGCCGAGTTTGGAAAGGAGGCGCGTTTTGCACGCGAAAGATCGAATTGAAATGTGCACGTTGCCGCGGAGATGCCGCGAACGGAGCCTGTCTCGCGCGACCGACATGCACACTCACCGCGCACTGGGCGATAGGCGAGAGCGAGACGGATGCAGCGCGAGCGCGTCAGGCAACGGGCGGGGGCAACACGGTTGTGCGTAAGAACGCCGCGCGCTCGGGGCTTGCTGCCGCGAGCGTCAAACGACGAAGCGCGCGATCAAGCGCGCGGGGAGAAGTCGCGGAGAATGCCGTGGCGGCGGTTTGGGTGACCAAACCGTGCCCGAGCATTTTGCCGAGATGAACATGATCAACGACTTCGAGGTCGGCCGCGACGATTCCCATGGCGAGAAGCGTGCGCGGAAGGCCGTTGGTGGCGCAGGTGTTGAGCTCGCCCCGACGGGCTCGGGATTCAGGTCCGTCCGCGCCACCGAGCGCCGCCAGGATCGCCACAAAGCCCGCGACAACAATCGCGGCCGTCAGGCGAAGGTGGGGGTGATGTCGGTCGAGCGAGCGGTCCATCGGAACTTCTGACTAAGCTTGAGGTTGGGCCTCGAAGAAACTC
>JBJOHQ010000456.1:0-6609 GCA_046047595.1 Planctomycetota bacterium
GGTCGACGCTATCGCCTCCGCAACGTGGTCATTGAAGGTCTTGGCGCGGAAGGCCCGAAGCCGCTCGGGGTATTCACACAAGAGCAAATCGAAGCGCTGCTCTTCATCCACGAAGGCGATATCTATTCGCGTTACAAGATCGATAAGAGTACTGCGAGCGTACGTGATGCGTACTTCCTGCTCGGCCACGTCGATGCAGCCATGAACGATCGCACCGTGCGCGTCGGTGAAGAACCACTGGTTGATCTCTTGTTGAGCATTCGTGAGGGCCCGCGCACGATCACCGGCCTCGTGAATATCCAAGGCAACTTCCTGACGAAGGACAAGGTCATTCGTCGGCTTGTGCGCATCCAACCAGGTCGGGTACTCGACGGCCGCGAGATCGCGAACTCTGAACGACGCGTTCGCAATTCGCAACTCTTCAACGACGTGCGCATCACCGTGCAGCGCGCTCGGCCAGACGAGCAAGATGCGCTTGACACGCCGAGCGCGACTGGGACGACGGAAACTGGCGCGAATACAACCTCAGGCACCGATACAGCCGCGCAAGCGCAAGTTGATGCCACAAACGCAGCGAACGCCTCGAACGCCGCCACCGGCGAGGCTCGCGCGGCCGACGCCAAGGCAGTCGCGACCGACGCGCTCGTTCGCAGTGAAGTGCGTGACGTGTTGACCGAAGTCAAAGAGCGTAATACGGGGAGCGTGAACTTCGGCGTCGGCCTCGGCACCGACTCCGGCGTGTTCGGCCAATTCAGCGTTTCGCAGCGCAACTTCGATATCGCCGATACGCCGGAAACATTCGATGAACTCCTCGCAGGTCGCGCGTTCCGCGGCGCGGGCCAGCAGTTCTCGATGTCGATCGCGCCCGGCAACGAAGTCTCGAGCTTTAGCCTCGACTTCCTTGAACCGCACCTCTTCGAAACTGACTACGCGTTCCGCGTGTCGCCCTTCTACCGCTATCGCATTTACGAGGATTACGACGAGAACCGTGCGTCGGCGCCGCTTTCGATTTCGCGCAAGCTCGGCGACTTCTGGAGCGTCGGAGTCACGGGGGCGTACACCTGGGTCGAACTCACAGGGTTTGACCCCGATACCCCCGTGGAAGTTGCGGACGACGCTGGCCCCGCGAACTACGTTTCTGCAGGGATGTTTGTGAAGCGCACCGACGTCGATCGGCAGTTCCGCCCGAGCCGCGGCGGCGCGTTTGACTTCGCGGCGACGCAGTTTGTGAGCTTCGAGGACATCGATCCTTTCACGGTCTTCCGCGCTGGCTACACGCACTTCTTCACAGTGAGCGAGGACTTCCTTGGTCGCCGTTCGACGTTGCGGCTTTCCACAGATCTCGGCTACATCCTTGGCGACGACGCTCCCGTCTACGAGCGCTTCTACCTCGGCGGCCGCACGTTCCGTGGCTTCGAATTCCGTACGATCAGCCCGAAAGCCATCGCGAACATCGATCCTAAGACCGATCCAATCGATCCAGTCGGCGGCCTGTGGATGTTCTTCGCGGGCGCTCAGTATGAGCAGCCGATCTTCCAGAACTCCTTCTCGGGTGTTGCCTTCGTTGACTCGGGTACGGTCACCGACGACGTGGGATTCGACCAGTATCGAGTCTCCGTCGGTTTAGGAATTCGCTTGTACATCCCGCAGTTCGGCCCAGCGCCTCTCGCATTTGACTTTGCGATTCCGCTCTTGAAGCAGGAGTCGGACGAGACGCAGGTCTTCTCGTTCTCGGCTGAGATTCCGTTCTGAAATTCAGTTCTGAAGTCCCGTGCAGGGTTTCCGATTTGGGATTCCGTTTTGGGAATCGAGTTTCGCTTTTGGCGGAATCCGCGCGAATGCCTCGCCGTCCGTACAATTCGTTCCCTGCCGCTGAAGCTCCAGCGGCGTCTACGTTGCTTTCGACGACTGACCGCAGATACCTCAATCGCGTGCTGCGCGGCTTCCACTCCGCAACGCAACTCTGACCTCACCTATGCCAACGTTCACACTCTCCTTCGACCGACGCTCGACCATCGCAGCACTCGCGACGGGCGCTGCGATCACCACCCTCGGCTTCTTCGTTGCGAGCGCGAGCGCAACCCGTGCAGTCATGCTGCCTCCGCCGCCCACGGCGATCGGTGTTGTTGATCTCGCCAAGCTTTTCGACGGCCTCGATGAAGCCGCGGAGTGGGACGTGCGCATCAAGCAACTCGAAGCGAAGGCGATGGACGAAGGCCGCGCGAAGAAGTCTGCGCTCGAAGCGAGCGTCAAGGAAGTCGAAGCGATGGCCGCCGGTGCCGACAAAGAAGCGCGCATGGACGCACTTCGCCTCGCTCGCCTGCAGGCCGAGCAATGGAGCCAGCTGAAGGAACTCGAAGTGGATCGCGAGCGCAGTTTGAAGTGGCAATCGATCTACCGTTCTGTGCGCGAAGGCGCGAAGAAACTCGCGGAAGCAGAAGGATACGGACTGATCTTCGTTGACGACTCACGGATCGAAATCACCACGCAGCGCGGGCAAAACGCGCCGCCGCTCGAAACGCAAGTGAAGGGCCAGATCGCGTCGCTTCGCGTGCTCTACGCGGGCAAAATGGTGGATGTCACCGAGAAACTCGTCGTTCAGCTCGACAACGACCGAAGCATGACCGCGAAGCCGAGCGGCGCAGGTGCTGCCAAGCCCGCCGCCGCAACGCCGAGTCCGAACGCGACCCCCACTCCTTCATCTGGCGCAACGCCACGCTGATCGCGTAGAGATGCCGTCATCACGCTTTCTCCGCGGCCTCGATTCAACTCTTTGAACCAACCTCCCTCCACTATGCGCTTCAAGAACTTCCTTCGCGTCGAGACCATTGCTGCTGCCGCCTTCGCGCTTGCGCTCGGCGCCGCCGTACTTCGTCCGCTTGCTCCCGTCGCTGAACCATCGCGCCTCGCGACCATTGACCTCGAGAAGACCTACAACTCGATTCAACGCTACTCCGACGTGCAAACTCGTCTGACGCAACTCGCAAAAGACCTTGAAACGCAGGTCGCGGCAGCCGAGGCGACCGTCAAGGATCTCGAGTCCGAACTCGATAGTTTCCAACCAGGCTCGGACGCACAAGCGGCTGCGGTGCAGAAGTTGCAAGCCGCTGTTGGCGAACTGCGCGCGCAGCAGCAGTTTGCCAATGCGAAGATCGAAATGGAACGCGCGCGCGCGCTTCGCGACACCTACGTCGCCATCAAAGATGCAGCGCGACGCTTCGCCGAGCGCGAAGGGTACGACTACATCTTGCTCGATGACTCACTCCCCGAGATGGACCCCGCGAATGCCGCGAAGACCATGCAGCAAATCTCTGCGCGTCGCTTCATCTTCGCGAATCACAAGTCGGATGTGACCGATGCGTTGGTGGCTTTCATGAACGAAGACTGGAAGGCGGCTTCGGGTGGCTGATTCGTCCGCGCTCTCAGCGGAAAATCGCACGGTCGGCGCGCTCGCGGATCTCGTCGGCGCGACGGTGGAAGTGCCTGCAACGGCGTCGAACCCGGATCTCGCGGCGATTCGCGCGATGGTTGTCACAGGGCTTGATACCGTCGATCGCGCGCGTGCGGGCGATCTCACCTTCGTTGGAAACGGCAAGTTTGCGAAGCTCGTCCCGACGACGAAGGCGCTCGCCGTTGTTGTTTCAGCCGATGTGGAATTGCCCGCCGAAGGTGCACCGTGCCCAGTCCTGCGCGTCAAGAGCGCGGATCACGCGATGATGGCGATTCTCGATCGCTTCGCGCCAAAGGAAGATCTTCCGCCGGTTGGAATCGATCCAACTGCGCGCGTACATCCTGACGCGAAGATTGACCCGGGCGCGCGCATTGGCGCAGGCGTTGTCGTGGCGCGCGGCGCGAGCATCTGCGCGGACACCACACTCTTCCCCGGCGTCTCGATCTACGAGTACGCAACCATCGGCGCACAGTGCGTACTGCACGCGAACGTCGTGGTTCGCGAGCGCTGCGTCGTCGGCAATCGCGTCATCCTTGCATCGGGTGTTGCGATCGGCACCGACGGCTTCGGTTATCGCCCGAGCGCCGACGGCCGCGGCATCGCCAAGATTCCTCACATCGGCAATGTTGTTGTCGAAGACGACGTCGAAATCGGCGCGAACACCTGCGTCGATCGCGGCAAGTTCGGCGCGACGCGCGTTGGCGCGGGTTCCAAGATCGACAATCTCTGTCAGATCGGGCACAACGTCGAGATTGGCCGTTGCGTGGTCATGAGCGGGCTCACGGGCGTTGCCGGCAGCACCCGAATTGGCGACGGCTGCCGCATCGGTGGCGGTTGCGGCATCGCCGATCACCTCGTGATCGGTCGTGGCGTCAATCTCGCCGCTCGTTCCGGATTGATGACCGACATTCCCGACGGCGAAACATGGGGCGGCTTTCCGGCGCAAGAACTCCGCAGCGCTTTGCGAGAGGTCGCACTCATCCGTAAACTCCCCGAGTGGCATCGCCAACTGAAACATCTGCTCGAAACGCCGAAGGCGCGCTAAGCGTCAGCGCAGGTCGTCTTGCGACGACCTCCTCATCGAGTTCTCCGAACGCGGGCGCGCTCAAAGCCGCACCCCGTCAACGCACGCTCGCACGCCCCGTGACTGTGCGCGGCAAGAGCCTCATGCTCGGTGTCGATGCGACCGTCGTCATTCAACCGGCCCCCGCGCACTCGGGCATTTCCTTTGTCCGCACCGATCTCAATCCGCCAGTGCGCATTCCTGCGACGGTCGAGCACGTCGCGCCGCGTCCGCGACGCACCACGCTGAAATCAGGTGATGTCACGATCGACACGGTCGAGCACATTCTTTCTGCGATCGCTGGGTTGCGCATCGACAACGCGACGATTGAATTGAATGCGGCGGAACTTCCCGCTGGCGACGGATCATCGGCGCTGTTTGCCGAACCGATGCTCGAAGCTGGCATCGTCGAGCAAGACGCGCCGCGCAAGGTCTTCAAGATTCGCGAACCGATCGTGATCGAGGAACCCGATGGCATGATCGCGGCGATGCCGTTTGAAGCCGAGGGAATGCGTGTCGTCTACGACTTGGATTACGGCACGCAAGGCCATCGCATTCGTCATCAGACGTTCTCCTACAACGTGGCTGAGGGCGACTACATTCGCGATATCGCGCCCGCGCGCACCTACAGCCTGCGCGAAGAAGCCGAAGCGCTGCAAGCCGCTGGCCTCTGCAAGCATCTCACGCCGCGCGACATTCTCGTCATCGGTGATGACGGACAACCGATCGACAACGCCTACCGCTTCGATGATGAACCCGTGCGTCACAAGACGCTCGATGTCATTGGTGATCTTTCGCTGATTGGCGCACCAATCCAAGGACGCGTGCTTGCTGTGCGCTCGGGCCACGGGCTCAATCGCAAACTCGCGATGAAGGTGCGTGAGCAGATGCTCGCCGCCGACCTTCGCCGGACTGTGGTCGACGGCAAGGTGATGGATATTCGCGCGATTCAGAAGTTGATGCCCCACCGCTACCCAATGCTGCTCGTCGACCGCGTTGTCGAGGTCGATGGCTCCCGCCGCGCTGTTGGCATCAAGAACGTGACGATCAACGAGCCGTTCTTCCAAGGACACTACCCAGGCACGCCGATCATGCCAGGCGTTCTTCTCGTCGAAGCGATGGCGCAACTCGGTGGCCTGCTCCTCGCGAACGTGCTCGAACACACGGGCAAGATTGCGATTCTGCTTTCGATCGATCGTGTGAAACTGCGGAAACCTGTTGTCCCCGGCGATCAAGTTGTCCTCGAAGCGGAGAACATCCGCGCGACCGCTCGAACGGGCCATCTGAAGTGCCGCGCCATCGTTGGCGACAAGACCGCCGCCGAAGCGGAACTCCGTTTCATGATGGTGGATCCAGATATCGAGTAGCAACCAACCGAACGACTCGACCGTCCGCCTCACTCACCCTTCTCCCTTCACGCCCCAATGCCCTCGATTCACCCCACTGCCGTCATCGACTCCTCCGCTGTCATCGCGGACGATGCAGTCATCGGACCGTGGTGTGTGATTGGGCCGAAGGTGTCCATCGGACGCGGCACGATTCTCCGCAGCCACGTGGTCGTTGAGAGCCACTGCCGCATCGGGGAAGACAACGTTTTCTACGCGTTCTCGACGATTGGCGGCACGCCGCAGGATCGAAAGTATCGCGGCGAAGAGACGTGGTGCGAGATTGGCGACCGAAACCACGTGCGCGAGCAAGTGTCGATTCATCGCGGTACCGCCGTTGGCGGTGGCGTGACTCGACTTGGAAACGGCAACCTTTTGATGGTTGGCGTGCACATCGCGCACGATTGCGTGCTTGGGAACGACATCACGATTGCGAATGCGTCGCTACTTGCAGGTCACGTTCATATTGGCGACGCAGCGACGATCGGTGGCGCGGCCGCGTTCCACCACTTCGTTTCGATTGGGACGTGCGCGTTTGTCGGGGGCATGGCGCGGCAATCGCGCGACGTGCCGCCGTACCTGATCTCTGAAGGTTTCCCCGCGCGCGTTCGTGGCCACAACCACATCCAGATGGCGCGACGCGGGATCGCTCAAGAGTCGATCGATGCGGTGCGCGAGGCGTACCGACGGCTCTACTGCCAACCGGGAGC
>JBJOHQ010000457.1:0-7065 GCA_046047595.1 Planctomycetota bacterium
CTGAGCAAACCTGCTCGCTCGGCACCCAGCATTCGCAACACCCACACTCGCATCCTTTCAGCCATTGATTTCGGACGCACACTTGGACACGTACTTGGAAACGAACCTCACTTCAGATTTCTCGTCCACTCGCCCACTTCGCACTGCGATCGTTGGTGCAAGCGGCTACGCGGGCGCTGAACTCCTCGCGATTCTTTCCGCACATCCGTGCGCCGAAGTTGTGGGGCTCTTTGGTTCTTCAAAGAAGGCAGAGGAAGGTGCGCCAACTGCGGCGGATCTCTTCCCGCGCTTCGAAGGCTTGCCAGTCGGTGCGCTGCGCGTCGATCCGTTCTCGATCGACGCTGCGAAATCACTTGCGCTCGACGCAATCTTCCTCGCGACGCCACATGAGTTGTCGCATGAAGTCGCGCGCGCACTCGTCGAGGCGGGCATCATCGTCTTCGATCTCTCCGCCGCATTTCGGCTTTCCGATCGCGCGGTTTTCGAGAAGAACTACGGTTTCGCCCACGCGCACGCGGATCTCCTCGAAGAAGCGGTGTATGGCCTTGCCGAGTTCAACGCGGATGCCATCGCAGAAGCGCGCCTGATTGCAGTACCAGGCTGCTATCCCACAGCGTCGATTCTTGCGATGCTGCCGCTCGTCGAAGCAGGCCTCGTCGATACCACGCGTCCTGCAATTGTCGACGCCGTGAGCGGCGTCTCCGGTGCTGGCCGCAAGGCGGAAGTGAAGAGTCTCTTCTGCGAAGTTTCGATGCAGGCCTACGGCGTGTTCAAGCATCGCCACCGGCCTGAAATCACAGAACACGCGGGAATCGCAACGATTTTCACACCGCATCTCGGTTGTTACGACCGTGGCATTCTCGCGACGGTGCATCTTGTGTTGCATGCGGGTGTCGGCGAAAACGAAGTCCGCGCAGCATTCGAAGCTGCGTATGAGGGCCGCCCATTTGTGCGTGTGTTGAAGTCAGGCCGCTGGCCGAGCATCGCGGCGGTTGAGCGCACCAACTTCTGCGACATCGGTTTCGCGCTCGAAACGACCGATGTTGGCACGCACTTGATCATCGAAAGCGCGATCGACAACCTCGTGAAGGGCGCCGCGGGACAAGCGGTGCAATGCATGAACATTCGATTCGGTCTTCCAGAATCGATGGGCTTTCTTCGTTCGTCGACCCAGGCCCCTGCCATTTCTGGAGGTGTCGCGTGACCAACTCCGTAAACCACTCCATGCCTTTCCCATCGCGTCCGATTGAAATCGATGCGCGCACTCTGGGTGCGTCGTTTCAAACGCATGCCCCGCTCGTCGTGAAAATCGGCGGCGCACTGCTCGAAGATGCCCAAGCGCACTTGGAAACTTTCGCGGGCCTCATCGCGCTGCATCGCGCACACGCAGGCGGCATCATCCTCGTGCACGGTGGCGGCGCGCAGGTTGATCGTCAACTCAAACTCGTCGGGATCGAGACTCCGCGCGTCGAAGGAATTCGTGTCACCACGCGCGAAGCCATCGATCAAGTTGTTGGCGTCCTTGCCGGAAGCGCCCACGTCCGGCTCCTCGGACTGCTTTCTTCCCTCGGCGCACGCGCGGTCGGACTCTCGCTCTCGGATGGCGGCCTCTGTCGTTGTCGTCACACGACGAAGTTTGCCTTTGACGCAGGTGAAGTCGGCGAAATCATCGACGGCGACGGAACCGTTGCCCGCACACTGCTCAACGCGGGCTTCATGCCCGTCGTGAATTCCATCGGACTCTCTGCCGAGGGCGAGCCACTCAACATGAACGCAGATGAAGCCGCGTGCGCGATTGCGCGCATCGTTGGCGCGAAGGGACTCGTGCTTCTCACTGATGTGCCAGGCGTCCTCGACGCGCAGAAGCGCCTGATTCCGGAACTCAACGAATCACAGATTGAGGCGCTGATTGCAGACGGAACAATCTCCGGCGGCATGATTCCAAAGGTTCGAAACGCGCTTGCCGCAGCGTCAGACGCAGGCTGCCCCGCCACAATCGCCTCATGGCGCGATCCCGCCGCGATTGCGACAGGCACAACGGGCACGCGTGTCCATGCAACAGCCGCTCAACCCGCGTTCGCCTAGAACTCCCGCAAACACCACAAGAACCGACGCGAAGTTGATTCGCGACTACACGTTCGATTCGACTCGCACTCTCCCAGTTGGACACCGTCACACGATGGCACGACATACGCAATTCTCTGCACTCGAAGCGCTTCGCGGCCGCTCGGTTCTGCGCGTCGCGGATCTCAACAAAGACGAGATTCGCGCGCTCCTCGCACTCGCATGCACACTCAAGTCCGACTACGCCGCGTTTCGCGACACACTTGCGCAGCGCGCGCTTGTGATGCTGTTCGAGAAACCCTCGCTTCGAACGCGCGTTTCGTTTGAAATCGGCTTTCAAAAGCTCGGCGGCTGTGTCACCTTCCTCGATCACCGCAACGAGTTGATTGGCGCACGCGAGCCTGTCGCTGATTACGGCCGCAATCTTGAGCGCTGGTGCGACTGTATTGTCGCTCGCGTTTTCAAGCATGAAACGCTCGTCGCCCTTCGCGAAAATTGCTCCATTCCGATCATCAACGCGCTCAGTGAGTATGCACATCCGTGCCAAGCGCTCGCGGACGCGCAGGCGCTCGTTGAGCATGGCATCGCGCTCGATACGTGTCACCTCGCGTGGCTCGGCGACGGGAACAACGTTTGCCTCTCGCTGATGGAACTCATCGCGATCATGGGTGGCCGTATGACGGTGGTGACACCAGCGACCCACGCGCCGTGCGCGAAGTTGACCGCTGAAATCCGAGCGCTCGCCGCACAATCCGGCGCTTCCATCACTCTCACCGATGATCCGTCTGCCATCGCGGGCGCTGACGCGGTGTACACCGACGCGTGGATCTCGATGGGGCAACAAGATTGCACCGAGAAGATCGCGTCGCTCCGCAAATTGACGGTGACGCCCGAAATCATGCGCATCGCCGGCGCGAACGCGAAGTTCATGCACTGCCTTCCCGCACATCGCGGCGAAGAGGTTGTCGATGCAGTCATCGACGGCCCGCAATCGATCGTCTACGACCAAGCTGAGAATCGCATGCACGCGCAGAATGCACTCATGCTTGCCCTTCTTCACGCTGTTCCACCCGCGCGCTTCGCTCCGAACGCCGCGGTCGAAATCCTCACAAATATCCGCTGAATTCCGCATCTTTTGAGAAAGTCTTGAATCAGATGTCAAACCCAAACAAGCCAGCATTCCGTCCGAAGAAAGTTTGCGTTGCCTACTCTGGCGGCCTCGATACTTCCTGCATCATTCCTTGGCTCGTCGAAACCTACGGTTGCCAAGTTGTTGCGTGCGTCGCCGATGTCGGCCAAGGCGCGCGTGAACTCGAAGGCATCGAAGAAAAAGCGAAGCGCACAGGCGCGGTCGAATGCGTCGTCGTTGATCTCAAGAAGCAGTTCATGGAAGAGTTCGTCTTCCCGATGTGCATCTCGGGTTCGATCTACGAAGGCCGCTATCTGATGGGTACGTCGATCGCACGACCGATCATCGCGCGCGCGCAAGTCGAAGTCGCGCTCGCGACGGGCTGCGACGCGCTCTGCCACGGCTGCACCGGCAAGGGCAACGATCAAGTGCGTTTCGAGTCGACCTACGCATCGCTCGCGCCACAACTTCCCGTCATCGCGCCATGGCGCATTTGGGATCTCAAGAGCCGCGAAGCGATGCTCGCGTACCTCAAGGAACGCAACATTCCGTGCGCCGCAAGCGCCGAGAAGATCTACTCGCGCGACGCGAACATGTGGCACATTTCGCACGAAGGCGGCGAACTTGAAGACCCATGGAATGCGCCGCCAGAAGACGTGTGGATGATCTCGGTGAGCCCGAAGGATGCGCCCGACCAATTCGAAGATGTGATGCTCTCGTTCTCGAAGGGTCGCCCGACCGCGCTCAACGGCAAGGCCATGGACCCGGTGTCGCTCCTCGCCGAACTCAACAAGATCGGCGGACGCAATGGCGTTGGTCGCGTCGACATCTGCGAGAACCGTCTTGTCGGCATGAAGAGCCGCGGCGTCTACGAGACTCCAGGTGGCACGATTCTCATGGAAGCTGTGCGCGGCCTTGAACAACTCGTGCTTGATCGCGAAACCCTCCACTTCCGCGAGAAACTCGCGCTTGATTTCGCGAAGATCATCTACAACGGCACGTGGTTCAGCCCGACGCGTGAAGCGATGTGGGCTTCGTTCGAAGCGATCGCGCAAGTGCTCGACGGCGATGTCGTTGTGCGCTGCTACAAGGGTCGCGCCGAAGCGGTGAAGCGCCGCTCGCCAAACTCGCTCTTCCACCACGGTTTCGCGACCTTCGGTGAAGACGAGGTCTACGACCACAAGCACAGCGAAGGCTTCATTCGCCTCTTCAGTTTGCCTCTGCGCATTCGCGCCTTGCTCGGCTTGAACCCCGACGCGAAGCAACTCGCAGCAGCAGTGAAGGCCGGCACGGCAGCCGGTTGCGGCACGGGCTGCGGCTCTTCAACCACGAAGCAACACGCATAAGTTTGCATCGTCACTACTCAGCTCCGCGGCGTTTCCTTGACGGGAAACGCTGCGATTCTCGCTCCCCAATTTCGCACCCTGACTGAAAGCAACTGCAGATGACCACTGCCATCTGGGCCGGCCGACTCGAAGGCAAGGCCGACGACCTCTTCCGCGAGTTCAACGACTCGCTCCCGTTCGACCGCGCACTCGTCCGCGAGGACATCGAAGGCTCGGTTGCATGGTCGAAGGCGATCATGCGGGCGGGCGTCATCAGCACCGATGAACAGCGCGAAATTGAAGCGGCGCTCGGCGAAATCCTCACGCTGGCGAAGGACGATCCGTCCTCGATCCTCGATGCGTCGGACGAAGACGTCCACTCGTGGGTCGAGCGGCAACTCATCGCGCGCGTTGGCGACCTCGGCAAGAAGTTGCACACGGGCCGCAGCCGCAACGATCAGGTCGCAACCGATCTCCGGCTTTGGACCGCGCGGCAACTGAAACTGCGCCAGTCCGAGTTGAAGGCCGCGATGAACGCGCTTGTCGATCTCGCGGAACGCGAGAAGACGACGCCGTTCCCTGGCTACACACACTTGCAGCGCGCGCAGCCGATTCTCTTCGCACACTGGTGTCTCGCGTACGTCGAGATGTTCCGCCGCGATCTCGAGCGCCTCTCCGACGCGCTCAAGCGCGTGCGCATGTCGCCGCTCGGTTCGGGCGCGCTCGCTGGGACCGCGTATCCGATCGACCGCGAAACGCTCGCGAAGGATCTCGGCTTCCGAGCTCCGACAGCGAACTCGCTCGACGCCGTCAGCGATCGCGACTTCGTCATCGAGACGCTCTCCGCGTGCGCGATTTGCGCCGTGCATCTCTCGCGCTTCGCCGAAGACCTCATCTTCTACGCGACGAGCGAGGCCTCGCTTGTCGAGTTGCCTGACGCCTTCACCTCCGGCAGTTCACTCATGCCGCAGAAGAAGAACCCAGACGCACTCGAGCTTTTCCGCGGGAAAACAGGCCGTCAGATTGGAAATCTCGTCACGCTGCTCGTCACCGTGAAGGGTCTTCCGATGGCCTACAACAAGGATCTTCAGGAAGACAAGGAACCGCTCTTTGATGCGATGCGGCAACTGTCGATGTGCCTGCGCATCCTTCCTCCGATGGTCGCGGGTATCAAAGTGAATCGCGAAAACGCGCTCGTCGCAGCGGCCGAGGGCTACACGAACGCGACCGACCTCGCCGACTATCTCACGCGACTCGGTGTCCCATTCCGCGAAGCGCATCACCAAGCGGGTCGCCTCGTTCGCAAGGCGATTGAGCGCGACTCTGCGCTTGAAGAACTGCCGCTCGATGTCATTCGCGAGCAGGCGCCGCGCGCAAACAACGATGTCTACACGCAACTCACCGTGAGCGCGACGCTCGAGAAGCGCGGCGTCACGGGTGGAACTGGTCCGAAAGCCGTTGAAAGCGCCATCGAACGCGTGCGCCGCATGCTGCGCGAACGCGCGATCCCAGCGGGCGCGGGCGAAGTCGAGTTCCGACAAGCGCGCATGGATGATCTCGACGCGATTGTGTACCTCGTCGATTACTGGGCAAATCACGGCGAAAATCTCCCACGCTCACGCGAAGACATCATGAAGGCGATCCTCGACTTCGGTGTCGCCGTCATCGACGGCAAGGTTGTCGGCTGCGCGGCGCTTTGGATCTACACGCCTGATCTCGCGGAGATTCGCTCGCTCGGCGTGCACACCGAGTACCAAGGTCGTGGCATCGGGCAAGGCCTCGTACGGCACTTCCAGCAGGTCGCGGGTCAACTTCACATCGACAAGCTCTTCGTCCTCACGCGCGCGCCAGAGTTCTTCGAGAAGTGCAATTTCCAGCGCGTTTCGATCAACTCTCTTCCTGAGAAGGTGACGAAAGACTGCGCGAATTGCCCGAAGAACACGAACTGCGATGAGATCGCTTTGGTGCACGACACGTTGCTTCCAGACAGTGGTAAGTGACGCTGCGAGAGCGAAGGAACCAGTCGATGACGAACGACACTCTGCCTGCGAAGTCCGCACAACACGCACAGTCTGCGCAACACACCATGGCAACCATTTCGCCCGCTCCACTCCGTTGGCCACGCGGATTCCGCACCTCGGTCGGTGCTGCCGCGATCAAGAAGGCAGGCCGCGACGACCTCGCGCTGCTTTGGATGCCGATGGGCGCGACGGCCGCTGCGATCTTCACGCGCAACCTCTTCGCAGCGGCGCCGATTGAAGTCTCGCGGCGACACTTGAAGGATTCGCGCGGCCATGCGTCAGCACTCATCTTGAATTCGGGCTGCGCAAACGCGGCGACGGGTCCACGCGGACTCTCAAACGCGCAGGAGATGGTGGATGCGGTATCGCTCGCCCTCGGTTGTGCGGGCGAGTCGGTGCTCGTCAATTCAACTGGTGTGATCGGCGTGCAACTCCCGATGGATCGAATGACTCCTGAGATCGCACACATGGCCGCGCGACTGCTGTCGGGCGCCGTCGACGCGAGTCATCAAGACAGTCATCAAGA
>JBJOHQ010000458.1:0-4834 GCA_046047595.1 Planctomycetota bacterium
CGTGGTCCCGCTGGGAACTCCGTCACAACAATCATCGACGGCGGCGTGCGTCGCGGCGTCGACATTCTCCGCGCGCTTGCGCTCGGTGCCGATGCGGTCGCGGTTGGACGACCAATGCTCTGGGGCCTCGGTGCTGGTGGCGAAGCGGGTGTCCGCCGCGCACTGCAGATACTGCGTGATGAGTTTGAGCTCGCGATGGCGCTCTCCGGCGTGCGTACGCCCGCTGAAATCCGCGAACTCGGGATCGACCTCGTCCGTCGTCGCACAGCGCGATGAGCGGTATCGTGCTTCGGATGTTCGCTGCCCAACGACGACTTCTTCGCATCACGACCGTCGTCGGCGCGGCGCTCACCTGTGCGGCCTTCCACGCGAGTTGCGGGCCGGCGGATGCGCCAAGCACGACCGCCAATGCGAAGGAACCCAATCCAAGTGCCGCCGCGCCGCGCGGCGAGCGCCCATTTCGACACGTCCTCCTCATCTCGGTCGACGGACTGCGTGCGGACGCGCTCGAATCGCCATTTCTCGCGTCGCTGCCATCCTTCGCGCGACTCCTCCGCGGCGCGCACACGCTTGATGCGCGCACCGATGCGGACATCACCGTCACCTTGCCCAATCACACGGGCATGCTGACAGGCCGACCGTTCGATGGCCCCAACGGACACGGATGGAAACTCAACGACGACCCGCCAGGCCGTACGCAAGGCGGCACGCTGCACGCGCTGAAAGGTGCGTACATCGCGAGCGTCTTCGATGTCGCGCACGATGCGGGCCTGTCGACCGCGATGACCGTTGGCAAGACCAAGTTCTGGCTCTTCGAGCAGAGCTACGGCCCCTCCAACGGCGCGCCTGACACGATGCCGCCGGATTTCGGCCGCGCAAAAATCGATTTCTTTACCTACGCCCGCGAAACCGACGGCGTAGCGCGCGTGGTTGCCGAGCGCCTGCGCGATGCATTCGCGCGCCGCGTCGGTTCACTCGACTTTGTCCACATCGCCGCGCCCGACGCCGCTGGTCACGCACACGATTGGATCCTTGCGCCCGACTCGCGCTACTTCGCCGCGCTTCTTGAAGTCGACGCCGCGCTTGGCACGATCCTCACGGCGATCGATCAAACGCCGGGGCTTGCGGCGCGCACTGCCATCGTGCTCACGACAGACCACGGCGGCGGCGTGCCCGCAAAGACCCACACCGATGTCTTGAGCCCGCTTAACTTTCGGATTCCGCTTCTCGTGTGGGAGGGCGGCGACTGCGAGCCGCGAGATCTCTACGCGGCATTCCCAGATCGTGCGCGGCCCGCGCGCGACAAGCGCATCGCCCGCGACGAGAACCCTCAACCAATCCGCAACGCCGACGCCGGCAATCTCGCGCTCGAATTGCTCGGTTTGCCGCCGATTCCGGGCTCGATGCGCGGCTTGGTCGCTGTTCCGGCGGCGAAACCTGTGACAAGCGCGCCGGCAAGCCCCGATAAAAGCCCAGCTCCGGCACCATGAGCGGCCCTTCACTGGTGACGCGGCATGGTCCGTGAGTTTTCTCAGGGTATTTGACGTGGTTCTGACTCAGATTTGCCGAAAATGCGTCGCCTCGGTTTGGCTTACTCCGAATCGCGGGTAGAGTCGCGGATCTAGGGAGGTGGATGTTCGTCCACCTTAAAGAAGAAGGGAGCAGCGGGCGGGAACCCGTTGCTGAGGGAGTTTGGGAAATGCAACTGAATATGCGTCTTGCCGCTTCGGCGGCTGTCGCGTTGTCGTCGGTCTCCGTCGCCAACGCAGGTTTCGTCTATTCGTCGGCGAACCGTACGGTCGAAGCGACCGCCGGTGCCACGACGGACACCGCCTCTGATTCGGGCTTCGGCACGTGGTTTGATTCTGCGAGCGTCTTCGCGACCTCGTCGAACGCCCTTGCTCAGCACGGCTCACAACTTTCGTCGACCTCGATGAACTTCGCCGGTGCCGCGCAAGTGAGCGCGACTTCGGGCGGCGTGGCGAATGCAACGAGCTTCGCGATCATCGACTTCGTGTCCGACATGGACCAAGTCGTCGCGTTCATCGTCGGCCTCACGAGCACTGCTTCCGGCAGCGGCTTCAACTCGGTCATCGTGACCTTGACCGACACCACGACCAGCACCGTGCGCCTCACGGCGAGCGCGACTGCGGCCTTTAGTGGCAGCCTCTCGCTTGATTCGGGCCACAGCTACCGCCTCGTGATCGATGCGGACGCAGGTGTCCAAGGCACGGGCGATTCACTCGGCCAGTACAACGTCGGGTTCAACGCGCCGGTGCCGGCTCCAGGTGCGGTCGCGCTCCTCGGCCTCGCTGGCGTGTTCGCCCGCAATCGCCGTCAACGCTGATTCCAACCGAACGCTCACGCTCTCAACGAGTTTTCTTTGAGTGCGACTTTGTCGAGTTTCCAACTCGACGTTGTTCGCCGCCTCGAACGAATGGCGGCGGTTCATGTGCTAGAGCGCATGCGCAGCGGTCTTCGAGGCCCTGACCTAGATTCCCTTCGACACGCGCGGAGACGTCCGCGCGTGTCGTGCTTTTGCATTCGTTCTCTTACGTTTGTCCTCTTGCGTTCAACCGCTCGTGTTCGAAGCCAAGCAGTCTGCCGAGAGAACGCTCAAAACGCAGACGGCCGCCCCGAAAGGTGGCCGCTGCATGAAGTTTCAACGGTCGTGCGCTCGACAGATCGACTACTCAGATCCCCACACGGTTGACCCGCTCACGAGTTTCCAGGCGCCGCCACGAAGCGGTGCACCATGTTGTGCTCGTAGGTCTGACCCGGGCGCAACACGACGTTCGGCCAACCAGCCTTGCCTTGCTTGTTGATCGAGTCGGGGAACGCCTGCGTCTCAAGGCAGAGCGCGCCGTTCTTCGCGTACACCGCGCCGTCCTTGCCGGGAATCCCGTCGAGGAAGTTGCCCGTGTAGAACTGGATGCCTGGCTGGTTCGACCAGACCTCCATCATGCGGCCCGACTTCGGATCGCGCAGAATCGCCGAGAGCCACATGCTGCCTGCACCCTTCGGTGCCTGATCGAGCACGAAGTTGTGGTCGTAGCCACCTGGATCGTCCTTCGTCGCTGGCATCTGTGCAAAGTCGCGGCCGATCGGCTTCATCTTCGTGAAATCAAGCGGCGTGCCCGCGACAGGCACAATCTCGCCGGTCGTGATGAGCGTCGCATCAACAGGCGTGTAGCGCGCCGCCGGAAGCATGAGTTCATGGCCGAGGATGCTGCCCGAGTCATGCCCCGCGAGGTTCCAGTACGAGTGGTGCGCGAGGTTGACGCACGTCGGCGCGTCGGTTGTCGCCGACATGTTGACGACGAGTTCGTTCGTCGCGGTCAGCGTGTAGACGACCTTCACATCGACGTTGCCTGGGTAACCCTCTTCGCCATCCTTCGAGCGATAGGTGAAGGTTACTTGCGGGCCGTTCGCGGTGAGCGCGCCTTCGCCCGACCACACGACCTTGTCGAATCCCTTCACGCCACCGTGAAGGTGATTCGCGCCGTTGTTTGTCGCGAGCGTGTACTGCTTGCCGTCGATCGAGAACTTGCCACCCGCGATGCGATTCGCGCAGCGGCCCGCGGTGCAACCGAAGTACTGCGTGCGCGCGACGTACTCGTCGGCGCTCTCACGACCGAGGACAACATCAGCGACATTGCCCTTCATGTCGGGCACCTTCAGTGACACGATGATCGTGCCGTAGTCGGTGATCTCCGCTTCCATGCCTTTGCCATTCTTCAAGGTCCAAAGATGCACGGGCTTGCCATCAACCGCACCCCAATCGGCCTTCGTGATCGACCCGACCACTGCGGGCGCCGCGGTCGTTGCCGTCGACGAGGTCGACGCGCAAGACATCAAGGCGGTAGCCGCGAGCGCGAGGCTCGCAAGTGCGAACGGTTGAGAGAAGCTTGTAAGTTCCATCGGAGATTCCTCTAAGAAAGAGATGAGCGAGGGAGAGTTCAGAATGGTTGGCGGGCAGGCGTGGATCAGTTGAATCAGAGGTGAATCAGGCGTGAATCAGACGTGAATCACGCGTGGCTCACGCGCGCGCCCCGCGCCTGCGCGTTCAAGCCACAGCGCCCGCGCGCTCGAGTCGGCGAGCCGCGTATCGGCGAATGAGTTCGTCCGCCGCCACACCAAGGAGAAGAACGCCGCCGACGACGGCGAATTCAATTTGCGATGAGTAGCCCGCGAGTGTGATCGTGTTCTGTAAGACGCGCAACGTCGCAACACCGAAGAGAACACCAACAACGCTGGCCTCGCCGCCGCGCAAACTGCAGCCACCAAGAACCGCCGCCGCAATCGCGTAGAGCTCATAGAAGTTGCCAAAGTCCGACGGCTGCGCGCTACCGATATCGAAGATGAAGAGCATGCCGCCGAAACCTGCGAGCAAACTGCATGCGACATAGGCACCCGTCACAAGCCACGCCGTCGGAACACCGGAGTACCGCGCGGCGCTTTCGTTGCGACCTGTCGCGAGCAGCCAACGTCCCCACACCGTGCGCGAAAGAAAGAACCCGATCAGAATCGCCAAGACCAGCGCCGGAATCACCGTCGCGGGCAGTCGATAGTCGGTGAGCCCTGGAATCGAGAACTTCGCGAGCGCGATCGCGCGCACGTCGCCGTATTCACCCATGAATCCCTGCGATTGATCGCCCGTCATCCATCGCGCGATACCGCGATAGAGAAGAAGTCCGCAGAGCGTCACGAGAAACGGCTGTAGTTTCAATCGTGTGATGAGAAGCCCGTGACAGAGCCCGATGAACGCGCTCATCGCGAGCACCGTTGGAATCACTTGCCACGGCGTCCATTCGTGTTCGATGAGAAGCCACGG
>JBJOHQ010000459.1:0-3289 GCA_046047595.1 Planctomycetota bacterium
CTTGAACGCCCTCTTCAAGCGCACGCCGTGCGCAAGCCCACTCGACGAGCATCATGCCATCGACAAATTCAAGTACGAAGTACGGCCGCGCCGGAACTGTGCGTGAATCCTGACCCGCCTCATAGACGCGGGCAATGTTCGGGTGATCGAGCCGCCCAAGCAGCCGAACCTCCCGCCGAAAGCGCGCGAGCGCCCGAGCATCCCATGCGCCACTGCCAAGCACTTTGAGCGCGACGACTCGATCGGTCTCTGGCTGCCGCGCCTTGAGTACCACGCTGCTCGCGCCAGAACCAATGACTCCGATGACGTCATATTTTCCGATCTGCTCCGGCAGTTCCAACTCGGTCGAGTTCGGTTCCTCTTCGAGGACGGCGGCAATGTCGATGAGCGGTGCTACTCCGACCGTTCCCTCACGATCAAGCGCAACCATGGACGAGAGTTCGTCACGAAGTGCCGCATCGGTGATGCCCGCGAGGAACTGCTCGAGTTCCGGTCGCGGGAGATCGCGCGCACGGTCGAATAGTTCGGAGAGCAACTTGAAGCGCTGCGCATCGTCCATCGTGGTGAAACCGGATTGGAGTGCCCGTACTGACAAGAACCGAATCAGGACGGTGAGACCTCAACTGCGCGCGTCCAAATCTTTCATTTCTTTCGCAAGCCAGGCCTTCGCCATCCGCCAATCGCCCTCGACGGTCGAAAGCGAGACCCCGAGGACAGTTGCAATCTCATCGTGGCTCAGCCCGCCGAAGATCTTGGCCTCGACCACGCGAGCCTTGCGCTCGTCGAGTTTCTCAAGTCGGCGAAGCGCTTCATCCATCGCGAGGACGTCGACCTGCGCAACACCGACTTCGGGTGACGCCATGCCAGGATCGATCGGAATTCCCCGCGAACCTCCGCCCCGTTTCTCCGCGTTTTTCGACTCCGCATGGTTGATCAGCACTTGGCGCATCGCCGTCGCCGCGACCGCCATGAAATGCGACCGACTCGCGAATGCCTCCGAATTCGACTTCGCAATCTTGAGGAAAGCTTCGTTGACGAGCGCCGTCGGCTGCAGCGTGTGCGAGGACCGCTGCTGACGCATGTAACTCGCGGCCAGCGCACGGAGTTCGCCGTAGACGAGTTCAATCAACTGCGGCGAGAGTTGCGTTGATCCTGCGTTTGGGTCGGGCGAAGCCATGCGGAAATCCTACCGAACCCGCGGCTTTGCACCAAATACGAAGAGAAGCGCGACCCGAAACACCGCGTGAAAACGGCGTGAACACGGCATGAAACACAGCACGACCGTTGGCCGAAGCGCCGACGCGTGAGCTGACACACGAGCCGACACAAAGCACCGAAAGCCAACACGCCGCCAACCGACGGTCAACGCGCGGGCAACACGATGCCGCGGCATTCACCGAAGCCGATGCGTGGTCGTCCAGGAGCCTCGCAGTAGCCGCGCATGATGACTTCGTCGCCATCTTGGAGGAACTTCCGCTCGCTGCCATCACCGAGCGTGATCGGTTCTGTACCGCGCCATGTGCGTTCGAGCAGGCAGCCGCGCGAGTCCTTCGTCGGGCCCGAAACCGTGCCTGATGCGAGGAGGTCGCCGACTTCCATATTGCAACCGTTCGACGCGTGATGCGCGAGCATCTGCGCCGGCGTCCAGAACATGTCGCGGAAACTCCCGCGCGAAATGAGCGTGGGAGCCATGCCCTTCTCGCGCATCGCCGCGCTCGCGATCAACACTTCGAGCGTGATGTCGATGTTCGTGCCCGCAGGGTCGGTGAGATATGGCAGCGTCTGCGGATCATCAGCGCTGCGCGGCGGACCGGACACGCGGAATGGCTCGAGCGCGTCGCGCACCACAACCCACGGCGACACGGTCGTGGCGAAATTCTTCGCCAGGAATGGGCCGAGCGGCTGGTATTCCCATTTCTGAATATCGCGCGCCGACCAATCGTTCACGAGCGCGAAACCGAAGATGCGATTCCACGCATCTGCGACGGGAATCGTCGTGCCAAGTTCATTTGCACGACCGACGAAGAAGCCAACTTCGAGTTCGTAATCCATCAGTTTCGATGGACCGAACGTCGGCGGACCGTCGTCGTTCGACACTGTTTGCCCGTGCGGCCGAACGATCGACGTGCCGCTTGCCACGAGCGAACTCGCGCGGCCGTGGTACCCGATCGGAACGTGCTTCCAGTTTGGCAGAAGCGGATTCGTTGGCCGGAACATCGAACCGACGTTCGTCGCGTGATGGAGCGACGCGTAGAAGTCGGTGTAATCGCCGACGACAAACGGCACCGATGGTTCGCACTCAAGAGCGGGACGCAACAACCGCTCGACCTTCGCGCGCGCAGGCGAACCGTGCGCAAGTAACGCCGCGATGTTGTGGCGAAGCATCGTTTGCTGCGCGGAATCGAGTTCGGCGATGCCGTTCAACCAACCAA
Organism: Planctomycetota bacterium; assembly: GCA_046047595.1. Taxonomy (GTDB): domain Bacteria; phylum Planctomycetota; class Phycisphaerae; order Phycisphaerales; family SM1A02; genus QWPT01. Next base: position 2,433 of record JBJOHQ010000459.1, read on the forward strand.
CGTCGAGCGCCATCAAGAAGTCGTCGCTCGAAGCGAGCTTCTTCACAAAGAGATCGGTGTCGAGTGCGTCGCGCAAGCAAAGCACACGATCGCCGATGCGCACCGCAGGGCCGTCATCGACGACGCCGTACGGAAGATTCTGAATGGGAAAGTCGCCTGACGCGTCGTTCGCGGATTCAACCCACGATCGGAGCGCGGGATCTTCAGGGGAAACAAGTCGGGTGTCGCGTGATTCACCTGCACTCACGATGTTGCCTCCTCTTCGCTTTCAGGAACGTCACCTTCAGGCATGTCGCCCTCCGGAAGCAGTCCGAGCCCGCGCAGATCCGCGAGCGGCTCTTCAAACGAGCATGAACCGAAACTGTGCGCGAAGCGCTCGCGGGCCTCGGCGATTTCATCAAACTTCAGGAATCGCTTGCGCCAAGCGAGGCCCGTCGGGCCAAACTCAAATCGCCGCGCGTCTTCTTCAACCAAGATCGATTCGATCTCTTTCTCCGACATCGACTCGTCTTGCCAAAGCAAGCAACCCGCGACGAAGACATTGAGGAACCCGAACTGCATGCAACCGACATCGGTTGCCATGTGACGACACGGATGATGCAGGCCAGCCGTCGCTTTAAATGGAACTTCGGCTGCGCGGCAGATCTTGAGGAATCGTGCGACTTCTTCCGGCGTTGGATGCGCGTCGGCGGTGACGCCACCCGTGCGGATTTTCGCACCGGTATCAAGCGAGGCCATCGTGGTCACCAGACCGCGGATGTCGCCCTGCACGGGAATCTCGAAGTAGGCAAAGATGTCGTCGGGGACATACTCAAGCGCGCGATCGATTTCGCGCGGCGAGGTCGCCTTCGTTTCGA
>JBJOHQ010000460.1:0-4462 GCA_046047595.1 Planctomycetota bacterium
CAAGTGGTGCGCGCACTCGTCGAGAAGCGCACTGGTGTCGAGCAGCCCATCGAGCCGCCAACAATGTGCCCCGTTTGCAACGGTGTGGTGGAGCGCGAAGGCCCGAAACTCTTCTGCACGAATTCCTCGTGTTCTGCGCGATTCCGCGAGCGTCTCAAGTGGTTTGTCGGCCGCGATCAGATGAATGTCGACGGCATGGGCGAAGAGATCGTGGACGCCTTGGTCGATGCAGGCATCGTCAAGGATTTCGCCGATGTCTTTCGTCTTGACGCGATGCTCGTCGCGCGCGCACTTGCGAAGGGCGACAAGGCTCTCGCGGAGATTGCGAAGAAAGGCCCAGGAAAACGCGCGACCTCGTTGATTGAAAGCGCCGCGCACGCCGCGAAAGAACGTGGTTTGACGCGCGTACTCGCGGGACTGGGCATCAAACACGTTGGGTCAAGCGCAGCAAAAACGCTCGCGCGTCGATATCGCACCGCGGATGAACTACTCGCAGCGACCGAATCCGATCTCACACTCCTCGACGATTTCGGTGAAGTCACCGCAAAGTCGGTTGCGGCGTGGCTTGCCTCCGATGAGGCGAAGCGCGTCTTCGCTGAACTCGCTGCCGTTGGCGTCGATCTCACGAGCCGTGAACCGAAGCCTGTCGCCGCGGGTGCCAACGCTTTCGCTGGCCGAACCTTCGTCGTCACCGGCACGCTCACGCAGTTTGGTCGAACGGAAATCACGGAACTCCTCGAGCGCGCGGGAGCGAAGGTTGCGGGCAGTGTGTCGAAGAAGACGTCCGCGGTGATCGCTGGCGAAGAAGCGGGGAGCAAACTCACGAAAGCGCAGGAACTCGGAGTTGAGATCTGGGACGAATCACGGCTCGTCGCCGAACTCTCGGCCGCGGGGCTCCGCTAAACTCTCCGCCCCGTGTCACAAGTTCTTCTCGGTGTCCGCAATCTCTCCGTCCGCATCGCGATTTTTGTCGTGCTCGCGGCAATCCTCGTCTGGTTCCTCGGAGGAAGTCTCTTCCCGCGCGCGGACGAAATCGTCCGTGGCACGGTCGATGTTGGCCGCGCTGGCGAAGGGGCTGGTCGTGTTCGGCTCATTGAAGTCGTCCATCCGCGCTCGACTCTTCCGAGCGAACGCGTGACATTCGCGGTCGAGGCGGAAGGTGAGGGCATCGCGTCGACGCTCGGCGATGGTTTCGAGCGCTGCACGACGCTCCCGACGATCGTCGAAGCGGGAAGCCTCGTTTCGGTGGCGGATCCAAGTGCCTATCGCACCGCGTATTTCGTCGCGCGACATGCGGGGAGCGACGCGTGGAACCTCTACGAAATCGGCGGCTACGAAGGTTGTCCGCGCGCGTTGCACGCGTACCCCGATCGCTTCGACGCGGAGCGGCAGATCGCGCGCGTGCAAGCGGGGCTCTCGGTGCAAGATCCTGCGGCCGCGGCTGCGGCGCGCGACGGAGCGCTGCGTGCGGGAGATACATCGGCGCCGTAACGGCCGCGGAACGATTCCGTAGCGCGTCTGCATAGCCGCGCGAGAGCGAGAGCAACAGGATGACGCGATGAAAAGCATCGAGTTCAAGAGCGAACTTCGCGACATCGAACTCGCGCGCGCAACGTGCCTGATCCTCGGCGCGCGACGAGGCAACGTGCTGCATCAAACCGATGAGTACGTCGCGGTTCCTGATGGCCGCTTGAAGCGACGAAGTGAGCGTGTGGAAGGTGAGCCAGGGACGCGTGTCACGTGGATCTGGTACGACCGCGCGGATCGCGTTGGCCCGCGCAGTTCTCGATGGACCAAACTGGATGATCGACAGGTTGAAGTTCGTTGGGCGAAGCTCGATCGAACGGTCACGCGATTGATCGTGAAGCGCCGCGAAGTGTGGTTCCTCGAGAACGTGCACATTCATCTCGATGCGGTCGCGGGACTTGGCAATTACCTCGAGTTCGATGCGGTCTGCGGTATCTCCGATGATCCTGCGGAAGCGAAACTCAAGGTTGAAACACTCATCGAGAAGTTTCGTCCGGCGCTCGGTGAACTCGTCAGTGGTTCGTACGCCGATCTCGCGTGAGCCTCGTCTTTGCGGGAATTGAACCGAGGATTCGGCCGGAGTTCACCCACTCTGGTGACATTCCTCATCATGCCGCGTTGTTCGTTCTCTGATCACCTCTCCGCCGCGCGACGTACTTTCTCGCACATCGCGCTCGTCGCGATTTTGCTCTCAGTTCTGTGTGGACCGCGAGTGGCATCGGCAAGTGAGTCGACGCAAGATGCGAAGGTGCGTCCCGCACAACAGGCCAAGATTTGGAAGCCGACTGCAAGGGAACTCGCGGATCTTTTGCGGGTGTACGCACCAGAGTTGCCAGTCGAATCGGTTGGTTCCGCGGCATACTCATGTGCTGACGACGCAGGCCAACGAGCTGCGGCAGTAACAGGAGCGACGAGAGGCGAAGGAACGACCGACGAGCCTGCACGAAACTTCGATCGCGAAGTTGCGAAGTGCTTACTCGCACAGTTCGAAATGGAATCGAGCGCGCGCTCGGCTCGACTCGACGCACTCACGCAGGCGATCGAGAGACGACGGATCTATCGGCTTGTGGCGGCGAATGAACTCTTCGTCGAATCGCCGGTGACGCTCGTCGATCCTGCGGCAATTGTGGAGCGGATCATTGCAGAGCACCGTGATTCGACGAGCACAACGATCACGAATCTCGGACAACTGCAACTCGAACTCTCCGCGCGGATGCTGCTTGAATGGCGGCCAATACTGGCACGTCTCGCAGCGATGGACGCGCGCCGCAATGGCGAGACAATCGCAAATGAACTCATCGGCGAGCTTGGCGACAGTGACGCGCAAGCCGAGGCGCGACTCCGCGATGATGTCTGCAAACTCCTTGATCGCAACATCGAGTTGTGCGATGCGCTGCCTGCACAGGTGCGGCAACGCGACACCGCGGATGATGCTGTTGACTTCGAAATTGCCGCGATCCATGCGCGGTTTTGTCCACTCGTCGGGCGTGATCAAACGGGAATCGACACCGAGCGTCTCTTACAGGGTGCGCGTCTGTTGACGCAGCGCGTCACGAACGCAGAGGCGATTCCGCCAAAGGTCCGCTCGAAGGCTCTCCAGTTGATCGAGGAGTGGCGAACGCGTTCACTTGATGATCTGCGTCTCGCCGCGGCCACGGTCATGCCGAAAGTTCGACTGCAACTCTCAGAGGGCAGCGCTTCTGAGGCGCCGCTCAAAGCGCGGGCGGTAATCACCGAGTTCGCGCGCCATCGATCACAAGCTCCGGATCGCCTTGACGCACTCTGTCGCGCGCTGCGAACGTGCCTTGGCGAGTATGCGGACACGGTGGTGGATGCAGCGGATCCCGGTGGATCGGGCACCGAGTGCTTCTTGAATTTCCACGGGTAAACGCGCGCTCAGAGCGTCATCTTGCCGCTGAAGATCGCAGCACCAAGTGCCGCTGCCACAGCAACGCGCCACCAACCGAACGCCGCAAATCCACCGCGCGAGAGATAGCCAACGAGCCATTTCACAGCAATTGCAGCGGAAATCGCGGCAACAGCGATGCCGACTGCGACAGGGATTGGTCCGCCAAGCGACGCAAGAAATGCGGCTGGATCATCTTTGCCTGCCTTGAGCAACTTGTAGCAGCACGCGCCGCCGAGCGTGGGGAGCCCGAGGAGGAAGCTGAATTCCGCCGCGCGCCGCGGTGAAAGGCCGAAGAGGATGCCACCGAGAATCGTCACCATGGATCGCGAGGTGCCTGGCCACATTGCGATTGCTTGCATGAAGCCAATCGCGATCGCCGCGCGATAGGGGAGATTTGAAAAGTCATCCGACTCGTTCGCCTCGCGTGAGACCAACGAGCGAATTGTTGGCGCGAGTGCGAGCAACAAAACGCCGCCGCCACCCAGTGCGATGAGGACCGGAATCGGCCGGAAAAGTCGCTCTTCAATCACGTCATCGAAGAGAACGCCGAGGATCGCGGCGGGAAGAAAGGCAAGCACGATTTTGATGAAGAGCGCGCGACCTGCGGGATCGCGGCCCGCAAGGCCTTTCACCATCGATTGCACGCGCTTCCAATAGAGCCCGAGCACCGCGAGGATCGCGCCGCCTTGAATGATGATGTTGAAGGAGTCGATCGACTGCTTCTGCGCGGCGTCATCGGAAAGACCGAGCAGCCACGAGGTCAGAATGAGATGCCCCGTTGAACTCACGGGGAGGTACTCCGTGATGCCTTCAACGAGCCCGAGGATGATGGCGTCCAGAATCGTCACGCCGCGTCTATCGGCGGATTTGAGCTTGAGGCATGACGGGGAAGTGCGCGAGGATGCTCATGGATGCCTCGACCTCACGCGGCGCGCGTATCCGTCTCGCGCGGCAGCTTTCCGCCGCATGCGCACGCGTCACGAAGGATCCTCTAGGCATGTTCTAGGCATCCCCTAGGCATCCCCT
>JBJOHQ010000461.1:0-6970 GCA_046047595.1 Planctomycetota bacterium
GATTGAAGAAGTTCGGCAGAGCGAGCGAAGGATTGCGATAGACGTTTGGGTAATTCGTGAACCACTGATCGCGTCGCGTGATGAACTGCGCGGAGTTTGCGATCGGCGCGGGAATGACGCCTGGGAGCCATTGCTCGTAAGGCATGGCGACCGCGTAGGGTGCTGCGCCGCCCTCGTTCAGATTGTCGATGACCGCGGTGTTTGGCCACACGCCATCGCGGATATTCGCGATGTCCGCGACCACGCGCCAACCGTTGTTCGCACTCGGGAGCCACGACAGGTGCGACCAGTGCGAGAAGTCGAAGTAGTCGGGGACGCCGTCGCCCGTTTGATCGACACCCACACGCTCGGGCTCGGTCGAACGCAACCAGCGCGAGTCACCCATGCCTGGGTTGCCGTACGGATTCGAGTCGCCAATCGGAACGTTCGCGGCGAGCGTCAACAAGCCTTGCGGCGAGCCTGGGCCCGCGGGCCATGGGCTACCCGCTCCGAAGAAATCGGGCCAGTTCGTCCACGCCTTCGTTTCATACGGCGCGATGTTGTAACCAAAGTCAGGCAAGCCATCGCCCGCGATCGGATTCGCGGCCGTCGCAAACGGCAGCGCATCGCGGTCAATCGAGTAACGCTCGGCATCAAGCGGCGCATTCAAGCGCGGCCATGACGAGCTGCCGACGAAAACGTTCGGCGTGACCGAGGTGTCGACCCTCACAAACGGATCGGTTGTATCAATCGGCTTCGCGAACAATGCGCTCGCGATCTCACCCGCAACTGCAACACTGATCGACTCCGCGCGCCCGTCGCGACCCGCCGAGCTCTGCTGTGCCGCCGAGATATCGCGAACCGCGCGCGTGCGGCTCACAAACGCAGTTGCGATGATGACGAGCAGCACGAGGATCGCCGTCACAAGCACAATCGTGTTGCCACGTCGCGCGTGAGAGGCCGTTTGGGTTGCGTGCATGCGTGGAGTTTCGTTGGTCATGAAAGGTCACCCCTTCGCGGAGGAATCGTTCGCGGAAAACGCACGCGCTCAGCGCTTGGGAAGTTCGACGATGAATTGATAATCGCGTCCACCTTCGATTCGGCCGAGCGGATCGTGGAGACGCAAGGTGATACGAAGCGCGCTCGGGAGCGGCGTGTATGGGCCGCGACCAAAGGCGTAAGGATTGATTTCGCCAGGGTTGTCTTGGTTGAACCCGAAGACCGCGTGATAGACGCGCTTCGAACCCTGCAACGCGCTTGTGCGCCAGATCGGGCCACCTTCAGCGTTGTTGATCGCGCCTTCAACCGCGCAGAGCACGGGGCCACCTTGGTTCGGATCATCCGGATCGACGACAAGCGGCGGCCCAAGCGTGCCGCGCTGCGCGTCGTAAGCGCCGTTGTTTCCGAAGTTCGGCATGTTGGTCGCGGGGCGCACTTGGCTCGCGTTCATACCCAGCAGTGGATCGTTCAAACCAAACCACGGCTGCGTGGAACCGCGCGGCACGAACATCCCGACCTCCTGGTCACCAGGCTGCTGGCCCGCGAGGGTCGTGACGCCATCCCAACTTCGGCCGACGCCGTCGTCCCATGTCCACTCGACTTTGAAGCTCGAGCAGTTTGGTGCGAGAACGGGAGCCGTCAGCATTTGCTCCGCCTTCGCGGGGCCAAGTGCTGCCTTCTCAACGCGCGGGTAACCGACGAAGAGGAACGGCGAGCCATTCGCGGGCGTGTTTGCGGTGGCGGGCGTGGCCCACGGCGAAAGCGTCTGAATCATGCGGAGACGAGTCGAGGGACCCGCCCACGGCGACGAAGGTGAAACGTCGTAATTGAACGCGAGCGCGCGGTTCAGCGTGCCGTTCGAGCGGTACTGGTACGCCATCTGCGAGAAGAGGTCGTCCATCTGCCACTTGACGATGTCAACGCGGTTTGAGGTCCAAAGCGGATCGACCAAGTTCGTCGCTGGCGCGGTCGTCGAGAGCGGCGAACTCTGCACCTGCTTATTGGTGAAGAGACGCTGTGTGGCATTCACTGAGGTGGCACCGAACGTACTCGTGACAGCGCCAGTCCCACTGTGACCGTCGGTACCCATGAGCGTCGCGATACGCGAGAGTGGCCAGTTGCTCGGACGAACAAGTGGCGCTCGCGCGGTTGTGCTTCCTGGGGAGCTTGAGTTCCACTGCTGCGTTTCAACCTTGCCGCCCTGCCATGGCACGAGCGGCGCGCCTTCGTGATTTGGTTCGCCGGGGAACGGCGAGCTGTACACCGTTGGATCGAATCCGACTGGCACCGTCGGCGCGGTAACGCCGTGACCGTAATAGATGCGCGCGACTGCAGCCTCGGGGGTCCACGAATTCACGACGAGCGGATCAACACTCACGACCGACGACTCTTGCGAACCGGTGTAGCGCGTTGTCGCACGCACACCACGCGCGAAGAACGCGACTTGGTCGGCGCGAATCTCAACGGGGCCAAGGCCCGGCTCAAGCGTCTGCGGGTTGTTGGCCGGATTGACCTCAACCTGCTGGATCACCATGAAGCCGTTCTTCGGAAGGTTCGCGAAGTCGGCGCGCACTTGCGCTTCGATTGCCGCCGCGGTCTGCAAGAGATCGGCGGACGCCTGCGAAATGCCCGAGACGCGGCTCGACGCGGAGAAGATCCGCGCTGCCGCCACGATGACAACGACGAGGACGCCGACCGCCACGAGGAGTTCGGTAAGGGTGAACGCGCGAGCCGCTTGTGGGGCGCGCGAGTTCGGGCGTGAGTTGGAGTGAACGCGTGACATCAGAGTTCCTCCACCGCCGCGAAGACGGGAGTGATGACATTGCCGCGCCCATCGCGACGCGGGATGAACCAAATCGCGCTCACTTGACCCGAGCGATCAGGCAGCCCGCTGTTCAACAAGACCCCGTTGACAGGCGCATTTGGAAGATCAGGAATTCGGCGGACCAATCGCACTGGACCTTGCCCAACATTCACGCGGCCTGTCAACACTTGGTGGACGGTGCCGTGGTTGTCGATCATCCAAGAGCCTGGTGCCTGCCAGTCGTCCCAAACTTGTTCAGGCGCACCGAAAGAGTTAGCGGCGTTCGCGGCAGTTCCAGGGATATCCGTCGCGCCAGCGACCCACGATGTTGTCGCCGTTTGCGCAGGCACTCGGAAGAGCGCAGGGATCGGGGGCAGGGTTGGGGAACCTTCAAAGATCCCCGCTGTCGGCGGGCTCGCGGCGCCGGTGACGGAGGTGTACGGGCCAACGGTGTAAGGCCGCGAATCGCCGCCCGGAATGTTGACGCGATAGACAAACACCGCGACCTGCACCCGACCGCCATTCTTGCGGAACATGCAATCCCAGTAATAGGTCGAAAGTGGAATGGAACTCGCGGTGCCGTACTTCGGATTGCCCTGCGGCCACGAGCGCTCTGCTTGCGTGAACGTCACCGCGGGCTCAAGCATCTGCTGCGCGAGTGGATCGGTTGGGCGAACGGCGGGATCGATGAAGTAGAGCGGGTACTTCGCGCGGTTGTACGGAATACCGAAGATGGGGCCTGGGGACGTGTCTTCCGAGAGATCGACGCGTAGCTGTCCGTCTGGAATGGCCGACGGGAGGCTCACGCGACGACGCGTGTATTCCGCGCTGAAGATGTCGATCGTGCCGTCGTACGGCTGCGCGCCGTTCGGGCTGATGTGGAAACTCGGTCGCATCCAGCCCCAGTCGCCCGGCGCTTGATAGACATCAAACGCGCTCGCGGCACCGGTCGCAGGTGAAATCGTGCCCGCGATGCCACCGCTCCCAAGGAACTGCGGGCGGAAACCGAAGTCTTCCATCGAACCGAAGTCCGATTGGTCGAGCTTCGAGCGAATCATCGCAAAGGCGTTCTTCGCAACGACGGGTCCAAGGATGTCGTCGTTCGCTTGTCGTTGGAGCACGATGCCCGCTGGGAACAGCGCAGCGATCGAGATCACACCGATCCCGAGGATGAACACCGCAAGCAGCATCTCAACGAGCGAGAAGCCTCGCTGCGCCGCGCTGCGGGCAGACGACACGCGATTCTCACGCACGACATGCATACGCGAAACTTCCATCAGCGCACCTTCCTTTCGGGCAGTCCGCTGAAGCGGTTGAAACTGATGCGATCACCGTACAGCGTGATGTAGCCGTTCGGTCCCGTGAGTTCGTTGACCATGTTGGCGGTGACACCCCAATTGGTGCCCTTCAATTCGCGCGCGGCTTTGTCGTCGTACACGTTGAGGTACGGCACGAACATCAAGTTGCACTCGTCTTCGAACGCGTCTTGCAGCCAGTAGCGCTCGAAGTTGCCCGAGGCGCAGTTTCCAAATGCGACGTCCTGCGGATCGAACGTCGGATTCGCTGGCCCGGCATTCGCGCCGTTCTTGTTCCAGTCGACGTAGCACTTCATATCGCCTGTCGTTGATCCGGCCGGCCGCGTGAGAAACTGACCGTTTGGCCCGAAGAGAACCGCGACCATGCGGTTGCATTCGATCGTTTCCGCGCAGGTTTCGAGTGCCTTCAGGTCTGCTTGCGTCGCGTAGGTCGACTCGGTGATGACGTTGTTTGGAAGCGGCGGCGGGTCGTACATCGGGCCTGCGACCTTGATGCCTTCGGGCAGCGTGATCGATGGAACGTCGTCGACGACAAGCCAACGTTCAGCCATCGAGAGCATTGGGCTGTTGTCGTCACCGAAGACGACGCGCTCACCCGTCGAACGGATGATGGTCATCTCGGTGCGCTGCGGGAGGAACTTCTTAGTTGGGTCCCACACTGGTCGAAAGACAATGCCCGTTGCGACACCGTCGCGAATGGCAGCAGCGCGCGCGATGCCGAGCGCGTTCGAAACTGCGTTCGTGCCGGCCGCAAGGCGCGAACCTGCGGTGAGCCGTCGTGCGCCGAGTGTGGTGAGCACCGCAAGCAACGCGATGATGCCGATCACGGTCAAGAGTTCGATGATGGTGAACGCGCGCGCGCGATTGAAGTTGTAAGAACGTTCCGAACGCATGGGAGACCTCACGGTTCGTAGCTGTAAAGGTTGTCGGTGCTCGCGGAATACGTCGCGCCCGATTGGGTGATGAACCGCGAATCGTTGCCGGCCGAAACCCAGAGAATCTTGCGGTTCTTGCACGAGAGTTGCATGCCGCCGGTTGTGGCAGTCGCCCACTCGCTGTCGCACTTGATGGTGCCGTCGGCGTCGATGTTGGTTGTTGGGTCCACGATGCCGTTCGAGTTCGCTTCGCGGCCCGGGAAGACCGCGATGATCGGCGTGTCCCAAGCGTCCACAACGTGCCGGACGGCCGTTGGAACGACACCTGTGCCGGACGGGCGAATACCGCGGAAGACCGAGTCAGGGATCTTCTGCATGATCGCAGCGCTCGAGGGAGATTGGGTCAACGCCCAGATGAGGTGAGCCGTGCGTTGGAATGGGCGCACCGAATAGTGCGGCAAACCAGGCGCCGAAAGCGATGGATACGGTTGCGCGAGCGTTGTCCACGCGGCGACGCCGGAACCCGCTGGCGGCGCGGCCGGCGCAGACACCACGTCGTAGCGCAGACCGTTGGTTGCGGTTGGAAGCGGATCAATCGGAAACCCAAGATTCGCCGCCGACTGATACGTCAACCGGCGATCCATCGTGCGCTCGTACTCTTCGGTCGCCGCGTTCAACAACTCAAGCGAGTTGCGCGTCGAGCGTTCTTCGCTCGCGCGGATGACGCTGCCACTCACCGCGAGCACAAGGCTCGCCAAGAGCGCAATGATGCCGATGACGACGAGCATCTCGAGCAGCGTGAAGCCGCGCGCGCGCGCGGTTGCGTGCATGGTCGTGCGCACGGTCGCGTGCATGGTCGAGGGTGTTGCGTGGGTTTGCGTTGGCATGAGTTACTCTCAACCGAATGGTCGCCGTTTAGCGGCCGGTTTCGACGATGTTGTCCTTGTTGTATTCCTGCGCGTCACGGCGTGCGTTCGGATCAAAGAGTCGATCGTTACCGCGTGAGAAGAGTGCGAACGCTGCGCCCTTCAAGTTCGCAGCAGTGAACTCATCGCCGTTCGCATCAGCAACGCCGCGAAGCTCTTGTCCAGTTGCGAATTCCCACGGGCGAAGCGCGAAGACGTCGGAAAGATTGACGAAGCCGTCGGAACCGTTCGAGAGTTCGCTGCGCAGATCGCTGCCCGCATACGGCGCGCGGTAGTACGAGATCGGCGTTCCCCAATAGTCGAGCAATACCTTCGGATAGTTGTCGAAGTTCGGGTCGAGCTGATCGTTTGTCACAACGATCGGATTGCCCTGCGCGTCGAAACCCTTCAAGCCGCCGAGCAACTTCTCATCGCTGATTTCAAGATAGGGCCCATACACGCGGCCTTCGATGCCGACGGAGTTCCAGTCCGCGTTGTTCACCGCAAGCGGTGCCGCGTCGCGATTCGGATTGCGTGCTCGATAGAGACCCGGGAACGCGGCGTACGCGTTCTGCGGTGCATCCACCGAACCCCACGCTCCGTCAGAACCTGGCGCACGAATTCCAAACGGAGGATTCTCCTTCGTACCCGGTCCCGCAGAGCCGCCGAGGCGCACGCCGTAGCCATCTTCGCTGCGATTTCCATATCCAACGAGATAGTCCGCAAGCGTCGTGTAGCTGTACCACTGCTGCAGGTTTGGAACTTGTCCGACCGTCGTCACATCGCGGGCAAAACCGCGGAAGCCCGCAGTCTCGCCGCCCGCGCGTGCCATCAGCACTGGCGGCAGGTAGCCAAAGTCCGTTTGGAATTGGCCGAGGCCGGACGCAATCGAGCCCATCAAGAACTGCGTCTTGGTGCGCTGCGCCTTGCGGGTTGCTGCGCCAACGGCGACGGTAACCGTGCCGATCAAAAGCACGATGATCGCGACGACGGTGAGCAACTCGGTCAGCGTGAAGGCACGACGGAACGTCAGACCGTCATGTCGATGGGAGGGGTTGGATCGATTGATTCTCTGCATCGGACGCATGTCCT
>JBJOHQ010000462.1:0-10174 GCA_046047595.1 Planctomycetota bacterium
TGCCATCCGCGGGATCGACCACGAGCGCGAAATAGTCGCCCCAGCGGACGTTGGTTCCCGATGGGCTGTTCGTGCCGCCCGCGACCACTGTCGAGGCACCGAGTGTTCCAAGCGGATCGCAGGGGAGTCGCCCCGCGATCTCGAGCGTTGGATTTTGCGTGGACGACGAACGACCGTAGACGAGGCCAACGGCACCGACGTTGTTCACCGCAATCGCAGGGAAGAACGTGTGCTCCGCGCCGTTGATCGCAATACGACCGGTTTGGACGAGCGTCGCGGCCGCACCTGCAGCGTTGACCTCGTACCACGTGGCGCGTGCGTTGGCCACGATTGCAGCACCCGCGTTGTGTGCGGCGAAGACGCGATCGTTGCGCACGAACGCGTTGAAGATGCGGCTATCGACAATCGAGATGGAGCCAGACGGCGTTGGTGCAGAGTTGTCGCTGACGATCGTCGGAACGGTGCATGTTGTCTTCGAAAGCACCGGTGCGGTGAGCGGGTCATTTACGCGCACGATGCCAAGCGATGTGTTCGACGCGACGTACACCAAACGCGCGGCATCGGCTGCATCGCGCGCCGTCGCGACTTGCATCGACGCGCTCGGGTCGACGACGTCGCGCCACACGGCCGTACCACCTGACGTACCTCCTGACATGGCCCCCGCCTTCTCGAAGACACGCACGAGCGTGCCGCCAAAACCGCCGCATTCGGTCGGTGAGGAGGAGAGTTTGAAGAGGTTTCCCGTGACGTACCACGCTTGCCCGTCGTATCCAAGGCCGGGATAGTCGACCCAGTAGCGGCAACCGCCGCCAAGTTCAACGATCGACGGCGTGCGGTACTTGAACCACACGCCATTCGGGTCGGCGTCGTCGGAAACGGCAATCGTGATCCACGACTCTTGCGTCGCGCTGTAGTACTCAAGCGCGAGCACGACGAATCGCTGCGCAAACTCGTCGTAGAAACACTTTGGATCGAAGGTGAAGCTGCCCGCGCCCACTTCTTCGAAGAACCCAGGATTGCCCGTGGAGTCGAGGAAGTTCTCAAACTGCGCTGTGCCATCCTTGAGATACCACGCGACCTTCATGTTGACGGTCGCGACGATGTGATTCGGTCCGACCGCGAGGCATGGATCGGGTGGATTCCAAACGGTGGTGCCGATGGCGGGGAAGGCGGGGTCGGCGTCGGTGCGCGCGATCTCGCGTTGCGTGCCGAAGGGGAGCGTGTTCGGCGCGTTGGTTGGAAGCGTGGGCTTCTGGTGCGCGGGGAGGAGACTTCCCGGCCGACGTTGCGGACCTGAGAACCCGCGACGGTCGAGTTGCTCAGCGACGGTGCGCGAATCGAAGATCGATGCGCGTGCGGAGCCCACGACGGCAGGGCCGCCGACCGTCAATTCGATGGGCGGCGGAATCGTTGCCGGATCGCGACCCGATGGCGGCGTCATGCCTTCGGCGGTCGGGCCAGCGGCGATGGGGGAGGCGCTTTGCTCGCGTGTGGTCGTTTGACATCCCGTCGTGAGCACGGCAATCAAGAGCGCGGCAGGGAGGAACAACCTGAACGAATCGAGAGAGTTGGACATGGCGAGACGCGCGTTCGAAGGTATCACGAAGGGCATCGCAAGAGCGTACCGCAACGAGGCTGCCGATCGACGTGTCAAAAGGAGAGTTCAAAAAGGAACACATCCCGAGCGAGGAATCGCTCGGGACGTGCGTGTTGTTTTCATGATGCGTCAGCAGGGCTTCAACCCGACCTCAGAGGCACGGTCCCCACGCGCTCAAGAGCGTGGCGAGATCTCCACCGTCGACCGCGCCGTTGCCGTCGATGTCGGCCGCGCAACCTGTGCACGGACCCCACGCGCTCAACAGCGTGGCGAGGTCGCCACCGTCGACCGCGCCGTTGCCGTCGAGGTCGCCGGTGCATGGATCATCCGCACGAATGATGGTCACCGCCATGTAGTCATGGAACGTTTCGTCGGCGGAGCGCTCGGCGTAGACGAGGAATCGCATCGAGCCGTCTGCCGCGATGTAGTCGGTGAAGTTCGATCGCAGCGACGCGACGAGCGTTTCGTCTTGGTTGCCCGCAAACGCGTCGACGTAGCGATTCTGTCCGACGCGCCCCGCGAAATCACCCCACTGTGAAAGCGTGTTGTTCCAGACATACAACTCGACTTGCGTGCAGCGGTCGGCGAAGCCTTCCCATTGCACCTTGATCTCGTCGATGTCGTTCGTCGCGCCTGGCACCACAAAGCGGAAGAGGTTTGTCGCTTCGGAGCCGCTCGCCACAGTCGCGCCGATGTAGCGGTTCGCGTCGGTGATGCCGCCGGTCGCGTTCGACGAGGCAAGTGCGGCGTAGTTCGCGGCGGTGAGTGCAGTCGAGACAGGCGAAATCGCCGAAGAATTCCACGCGCTCGTTTGGCTTCCAAAGCCGAACTTGTTGACACCGCCGCCTGACGCGAAGTTGAGCACAGTCGCGGTGCCAGCAGCAACGCGGAACGGATTACTCATCGCGATCGTCGTGTCGCCATCGGTTGAGCGCGCGGTGACGCGCACCATCGCGTTCGAACTCGCACCCGCAGGCACCACCCAGTTGAAGGAGCCCGAATCAGCGATGGCGTTGGCGATCGCGTTCCATGTTGTGCCGCCGTCGAGTGAGTAGGCGAGATCGACGTTGGCAAGCGCCGCGTTGTTGGTGTCGGTCGCGTTCCAACGAATGACTTGCGTCGCGCCGTTGAGGAGCACTTCGCCACCGGCGGGCTCGACGATGTGCGCCGCGGGAAGGAGTTCCGCGCGTCGAGGCACTTGCTTCACGATGCAGTGGATCGCGCCCGAAGCCGTGATGATGCTCGAGCATTGAATCGGCACGATCTGCACGCCCGGACCCGCGGCTGCTTGCCACTTCGCGAGCGCGTCAGCATCGCGCGTGTTGTAGGCCGAGTTTCCACCAGGCGCGAGCGCGGTGCCGTAGCAGGGAATGAAGATGCGGTTGTTCACACGGAAGGCGTTCGCGTAGGTGTAGTGCGTTGCGCCGACGTTCCACGCTTGCGGGCGGAACACTTCAAACCCGAGCGCTTGCATGTAGGGCACGGCGTTGTTCGTCACCGAAATCGCGGTCGCGTTCGAACCCGCGATAAATTCGCTGATGACGACGGTGTTCTCGTCGACGAGGTACATCCACATATCGATGTGACCTGTTCCGTCGACCGAGAACGGCAACTGCGGCATGATGTGCAGCGTGTCGATGCCTTGGAACGTCTGGTGGAGTTCACGAATGAGCGCTTCGTTGTGTCCGCCGCTCGTTGGGTTGTCGAGGTTGATGAGCGCGGTGCAGAAGCCGCTGCGATTCGGCCCTGGTTGAAAGTTGCCGCCCGAGTAGTAGAGACCTTGGTCGTAGGTTGGAACGTTGAAGGTCGAGTCGCCGACGAGCGTCGGGATGAAGTTGTCTTGCGGGCGCGTTGGGTAGTAGTGGCTATCGACGACGGCGAGCGTGCCGTTCTGGAAGATGAAGTGCGGGCCGTAGTCGCGCATCCAAATCGAGTTGTTCGGTTGGATGATGAAGACGACTTTGCTCAGGTTCGCGCCCGCGGCGCTGAACGCAGAGGCTGCGGAGTTTGCCGTGGTTTGATTTGCGACGACGACATAGGCGATCTCGTCATAGCTCGCGCTGCCCGTGAGGCTCGAGACGAGCGCCGTGACAACCGAGTTCCAACTGTTGCCGTATTGAAAGAGCACGCCGCGCGTCGGGCTGTACTCCGCGGGCGACTCGATGAGGCCCGTTGAGGGAAGGTCGGCGAGACCCCCGTCCACAACACCGTCCACAACACCGTCCGCGCCACCCGCGAGTTGCACCGCATACGGCGTCATGCGCTGCTTCGGATCGAACGGCGTGCCGCCTTCACGAACGCGCGTGAGCGTCGAGCGCTGTTCGACTTCGACGGGCTGACTTTCGGGTGGCTTCGCGGCCGACGCGAGTGCGGGCGTTGCCATCGAAGCAAGTGCGATGAGTGAAGTGAGCGTGCGGGAGAGGCGATCGGAGTTGAGCATGACGTGAGGACTCGAAGTAGTTCCGTCAGAGGGGGCGGGACCCAAAGTTTCGCTTGAGAGTTGTATCCGCGTGAACGTCGAAAACCGAGGGGGAAGTTCATGATTCGCCACGGGCACCCGTTCGGGTTCTACAGACCTCTGAAATTCCGCGATTGCAAACGCTTCCAAAGCGTTGAGCGCTCGATGATCATGCGGCGCGAGTTCGGAAGCTGATCGTCGGAATTTTTCGGGTTTCTTGCGTCGAATGGCTGTCGGTGGAGACGCACGAAAAGAAGCCGCCGACCCTCGAGGAGAGTCGGCGGCCTTGCACGAAAGAGATCACCGAGGGCGCTTAGGGTTGACCGCAGTCGCCCCACGCAGCGAGCAGGGCCGAGAGATCGGCAGCGTCGGTCATGCCGTTGCCGTCAATGTCGCCGCCGCCCGCGCCGCCAGAAGTCAGGCCCCAGTTGGCGAGAACGACGCTGAGATCGGCGGCGTCGACCACGCGATCGCCGTTGAGATCCGCGGGGCAGGGCACACTGCCAGGCGGCAATCGCCCCCACGCGACGAGGTTGGTGGGCGCTTGCATCGCACCGGTCGCGTTGGCGACGCATCCGAACGCCACACTTCCACCTGCTGGGATCGCGTCGTTCCACCCGAGGTTCGTCACGATGTAGTGATCGAGATCGCGCGTGTACGACGCATTCCAGAGATTCGTGATCGATAGAGCCCAATCGAACTCCGCCTTCCAACCGCGCACGGCGTATGGCGATGTGTTCGTCACTGTGATCTCAGCCTGGCCGCCGCCTTGCCACGTGTTTGTCCAGGCGAAACTCGTCGCGAGCGGCACCAACGCGGGGTCGTTTCCTTCACCCTTCTCGCCGTAATCGACGCCGCCGAAATCCACATCGCTCGCCGAGAAAAACGCCTCGCCAGCCGGGTCGTCGCGTTGCCAAATCACGAAGAGGACGTGGCGACCAACACGCTCAGGAATCTCGAGCGTCATGACGTACTGCATGGGCGCACCAGTTGAGCCGCAATGGCACTCTTTGCCCGAGTTGCCACACGAGCCCGTGAGCGTTGCGGTTTCACCACCCGCGATTGGCTCAAGATCGCTCCACTTGAGTGGCTGGCGCGGGTCGTAGCCCGGCTTCGTCATGTAGGCGAGGAAGTAGCTCGGATCGTGCGGCGTCATCGCGCAGAAGCGACAGACGCGCGAACCTGCGGTCATCGGTGTCGCGAACCAATCGGTGCGTGCGAGATTGAGGCCCGCATACTTCTCGCGACCTGCACCCGCGAGTTGGCCGTCAGGAATCTCGCCCTGATAGTTGTGGCTCGGAATGTTGCGCGAAACTTCGTGCCAGTCGTAAAAGGGCTGTGTGCCACCGACCGCGATCGCCGCCGCCGCTGCTGGATTCTGCGGCGTTTGCGGGTTTTGCTCGAAGATTTTGTACACGCGGCTCGGCGGATCTGCCATGGAGCCGTGCGCGTTTGCGGGGCGCGTCGAGAACGCGGCGAGTCCGAGAGTGAACATCGATATCGACAACGACATCGACATCCTCGACGACATCCTCAACGACATCCTCAACAAGGATGCGCGATGGCGTGATGGCAGCAAAGTTTGTTCGTGGCTCGTGCGCGCGTTCAACCGGCTTTTGCACATGCTGATCAACGAATCTCTGTACATAGACGCCCACTTTCGGAGCGCCCCCACGTTCGATCGTTGAAACGTACGGTTGAATCGCAGAAAGGCGAAGAGAAACTCGCGAGATTGTGGAAACGAGGTGCGCGTTCTTCGACGCGTGGAGGAGTAGGGGCGTGGAGGAGAAGAGGTGTCGGGGCGTGCGACTGCGTGGCACCGCGGCGTATCCTGCGCGCGATGACCGCGACGACCGCGACAAACGCGACAAGCAACTCCGCCCGATGGAACATCGAAGCGACGTACGCATCACTTCCGGATGCGCTGTGGGCCGCCGCAACGCCTGCGCGTTTCCCAGCGCCAAAGCTCGTTGTTCGAAACGCGGCGCTCGCAAACGAACTCGGCATTCCCGTGCATGATCTCTCATCCGACGAAGTCGCGCGCTTCGCAACGGGCGCGTGGCTCCCGCCTGGCGCTCAACCGATCGCGCAGGCGTACGCGGGGCATCAGTATGGACACGGCACGATGCTCGGCGATGGGCGCGCGATCCTCGTCGGTGAGCAGCGGACGCCCGCAGGCGCACTGATCGATTTGCATTTGAAAGGCGCAGGCCAGACGCCATTTTCGCGGCGTGGCGATGGGCGCGCCGCACTCGGCCCGATGTTGCGTGAGTACATCGTGAGCGAGGCGATGCATGCGCTCGGCATCCCAACCACGCGCAGTCTCGCGGTCGCGACGACAGGTGAAATGATTCCGCGTGATGGACTCAAGCCCGGCGCAGTGCTTGTGCGAACGGCGGCGAGTCATCTGCGCGTTGGAACATTCGAATATGCCGCTGCACTCGGTGATGTTGCGATACTCGCGCAACTCGCCGACTACGCGATCGCGCGCCACGACGCGGATCTCATCGGCGAACGGAATCGTGTGCAACGATTTCTTGGGCGCGTCGTCGAACGTCAAGCGCGGCTCATCGCGCGTTGGCAGGCAGTCGGCTTCGTGCATGGCGTGATGAACACCGACAACATGACGATCTCGGGCGAAACCATTGATTACGGCCCGTGCGCGTTCATCGATGCATACGACCCTGAGAGCGTTTTCTCGTCGATCGATCGCTTTGGCCGCTATCGCTACAGCCAACAACCAGCGATTGCGCAGTGGAATCTCGCGCGTTTGGCCGAGTCGCTTCTGCCGCTTCTCATCAAGCAGGAAGGCGATGAGTCGCGCGCCGTCGATTGCGCCAACGAAATGCTCGCGTTGTTTCCAGCGGCGTTCGAAGAAGCTTGGCTTTCGGGCTTTCGTTCGAAATTGGGTCTTGTTTCGAAAGAGTCGAGCGACGGAGCGCTCGCGCGTGATCTCCTCGCGTGGATGCACGAGTCGAACGCGGACTTCACCAACACCTTTGCGATGTTGTGCGCGTCGACGCACGGCATGATCGAACGTTGTGACCTGTCGAAGTGCAACGCGGCGGCGCAGTCGAAGTTCGCCGCGTGGCATGCGCGTTGGTGCGCACGACTTGCGCGTGAAGTCGATGGTGGCGTTGCTGCTGCGTCACGGTTGCGCGCTGCGAATCCCGCGCTCATCGCGCGGAATCATCGTGTGGAAGAAGCGCTCGCGGCGGCAGAAGCGGGGGATCTTGCACCTATCGAGTCCTTCGTCGCAGCGTTGCAACGGCCGTTTGATCCGCAACCGAGCGACGCGCGCTACCGCGAACCTGCACCCGCGGAATTCGCGGGATATCGCACGTTTTGCGGAACGTGATAAGGCGATGGATCAGGCGATGGATCAGACGATGGAGTCGGCGATGGATCAGGTGATGGCGCAGTGATGTGGCGGCACATCGCATCGTGCACGCCACGCGGTTCCGTCACGTTGCACGCGGTGCCCAGCGCGCGAGCATGGCCGCGCGATCGCGATCCGACCAAAAGTGTCGGCAGAACGCGCCATCAATCGTCGCGGCGACGGCCTCAGGTCGCCGCGCAATCGCCGCGCGCGCGACCTCCGCGATCGACGTGCTCACGTGCGCAAATGAGAGCGCGCCATTCTTCGGTTTCACCTGAATACCTGGGCGCTTAAAGAAGACACGGAGCGCGTCAGACTTTTGCTCATCCGACACGTCGGCCCGCAACAACTGCATGCGCCACGGGCCGTGTTCGTATGCCTGCGTTCCGCGATCCGCATCGAAGGATTCATCAAGCGGATTCCAACCAAGCGCAACGGCGGCGTCCTCACGCATCCAGCGAATCATCAGATCGGTTGGGAAATCACCGAACAAAATCGACTCCGCGCGATCGACGAGATGTTCGCGCGATGCGGCGTCGGTGGGGGGCGTCGCAAACTCGGGATACACGCTCGCTGCGCTCAACACGAAAAGGCTGTGCGCAACGGCCCATGGATCGCGAATGAGGATGACGATGTCCGCCTCGCGTTGCGGCGCGATGATCCCGAGCCGAACGGCCCAATCACCCACATGGCAAGACTTCGGAAGTTCGGAACTTTGATGCGCGAAACACTCGCGCTGCGAAACGCGCGCAACGAGATTCTGCTCGGCGAGCATGTGCGCTTTCGTCGAAACACCAAGCCCCGCACTGCGAATCGCATGATGCACCGCGGTGCTCGCCGTGCGATACGCGGCGTACGTCACGGCAGGACGACCCCCGAGGCTTGTCATCGAAAATCGCAGACGTTTGACTGCATATCGAAGCAAGAAACTGGGTTTGTTCCGAACGAGTGATGGGCGCGAGGCGACCACGACGCGCAGCGTAGCCCGAGGGCTCGCCGTTTGGGGAGATCGACGCAAGTTCGTTGCGATTCTCTCGTGGCGGGCGTGTGGGATTTGTCCCCTCAAAATCGCCAAACAACGCGCAGCGACCCGATGATAGTCGGATCATCGACGCCCGCGTTCGCTGAAGGCATCAAGATCTGCGTGTCGAGCGAGACTTGCACGCTGCCCGTGACCTGCATGCGGTAGTAACTCTCGAGGAGAACTTGGTCTTCGAGCGTGGAATCGGTTGGTTGGCTCCACGCGATGGCGGTACCGAAACCATCGCCGTGACGGCCGAAGCAGTCGTCGAGCGTTATCCCGAGTGCGACTTCGTTCTGAGCGCTCGAAGCGACATCTTCATCAGCCCATGTCCACTGCGACCACACTCCGATACGACTCAGAACAAGCGACTGTGCGACGAGTCCGTAGGCGTTGCCCCAGAGTCCGGGTGTTGCAATGCCTTTCGCGGTTTCCTCGTTGGCGTTTGTGCCGCACCAAGCGAAGCTCAAGCGCGTTGGTAGCCCCGAAAGCTCGGCCAACAGCCCAACTTCCGATGCAATCGCGTAGCCGTTCCCAAAGTTCGCGTCGATCCACGGATCTTGCGTTCCGCCGGCGTCAATGACGCTGGCATTCACAAAGAGCCACGATGCCGGCAGCGATGTGAAGGAAACACCAAGTGAGTGATCTTGAAACGAGACGGGCCACACGTCGTTCCCAACAAACGGCTGCGAGAGATACTGTCGCGTTTCGTCGCTCGAGAAAATGTTGTTCATGATCACGTCGTTCATGCTGACTTTGCCAGCCATGACAAGCGCGCGATCGTCGAAGAAACTCTGTGCGTAGTAGAGGCGAGGAAGGGATGTTGGATGACTACTTGCGATCTCATCGAGATTGGAGATCGATCCGACATCGCGTTCCATCGTCTGCGTTGCGTTGGGCCAGATCTCGTTGTCGCGAAACTGCATGGTGACGCGGCCCATGCCTTCGCCTTCGACGCGGAAGAGCAGTGCATCGACGCGAGCGTTGAAGCGCGCCGCGCCCGCCGTCGAACGCTGATCGGGGAGTGAATCGCTCGCCGCTTGCCACAACAATGCTTCGTAGAGATCGGTGCGGATGCCTGCTTCGTCACGCGCAGCCGTGAGCACATTGCGCACGGGATTGACGACGAAGAAAAGCGGGTCGGGAAATGCGCCCGTCGCAAGCGGGCTCTGGATCGGCGAGGGTCGATCGCGCCAGAGGGAGAATGGCTCCGCGGTGCGAGCCGCGTCCCGAGTGCCAAACATCCCCTGAATCCCTGGCATGACATCCATGCCGATGCATGGCCGCGCGAGGTCAAACCAGCGCGCTTCAGAGCCCGCGGTCGGTTGCGTTCGAATGGTCTCATGCACCTGCTGCAGGAGGAACGGGTTGCCGCCTTCGGCGTATGCGAAGGTCACAAACGTTGCGGCAAGAGCGATTGCAAGTACATCGTGTGTGCGCGCCGCATGGCTCCGCTTGCGCGCTGCACAACAGTGCGCTCCCTGTATTGAATTCTTGGGCGCCCGTATCACGACGCGCAATGTACCGATCGGCGGCGTGATAGGCCTGCGCCGTCAGCGTCCACAGACGTCAGCGCTCTCTTCGTCGCGGGAAGATCACGCCAGCCGCAGTGACGAGCGCGAGCACGGAAGGCGCCGGAATCTCGATCAATCCGAGTGAGAAGGAGTACGAGTATGGTTCGCTCGAATCGAGTTCCATGATCCACAGCGCAAACGTGCC
>JBJOHQ010000463.1:0-3903 GCA_046047595.1 Planctomycetota bacterium
AAGGGTGCCACGTCTTCGGGCCGCTCGCCAACACCAACGAGTTTGACCGGAACTGCGAGTTCTTCACGAATCGCGACCACGATGCCGCCGCGCGCCGTTCCATCGAGTTTGGCCAAGAAGATTCCGGTCACGCCCGCGGCTGCTGCGAAAAGTCGAGCTTGCTGCACCGCGTTTTGACCGCTCGTCGCGTCGAGCACGAGCAAGACCTCATGCGGCGCACCTGGGATCTTCTTCGCGAGGACGTTGCGAATCTTCGTCAACTCACGCATCAAATTGTCTTGGGTGTGAAGGCGACCCGCGGTGTCGACGAGAAGGACGTCAGACCCGCGCGCGAGCGCTGCATCGGCCGCGTCGAACGCAACCGCTGCTGGATCCGCGCCAGCCTTGCCTTTCACGATGTCGATACCGAGACGGCGGCTCCACTCTTCCAACTGCGCCACAGCACCCGCGCGAAACGTGTCGGCCGCGGCCAACAAGACGGTGCGTCCTTCGTCTTTCAAACTCTTCGCAATCTTCGCAACGCTCGTCGTTTTTCCAACGCCGTTGACACCAACCACGAGAACAACCGTCGGCTTCGTCGGCGCGACCGCGATGGCGCGCGCACCCGAATCTGCGACAGCGGGCCAACGCGCTTTCAGGCTCTTTTTCAGGTACTCGAGCGCATCTTCGCCGCGCGAAACCGTGCCGGAGCGGAACTCTTTCCGCAAACCATCCACGAGTTCACGCGCTGCTTTGACGCCGACATCCGCGGCAATCAAACGCGTCTCGATCTCATCAATGAGTTCTTCACTCAGCGTGCGCCCAAGTAACAGCGAACGGAACTGGGCGCCCACCACTTCCGCGGTTTTCGCCAGTCCCTTTTTGATCGCTTCGAAGGCGTTGCGGAAGAAACCCATAGGAACTCAACTCCCAATCACGAACCGAAAGAAACGACTTGCCTTAGCCGCGCGCCTTCGCGGCGCGATCGAGCACCGCATTCACAAAAGCGCCTGATTTCTCGGTGGAAAACGTCTTTGCGAGTTCCACTGCTTCATCAATGGCAAGCGCGACCGAGTCACCGCCATGCGTGAACGCGTACCACCCAAGACGCAACACATTGCGATCGACGATTGGCTGTCGATGCACGGGCCACTCGGCAGTAAACGGCTTCACTGCGCGATCTGCATCGAGTCGATGCTCCCAAACGAGACTCGCAAAATCGAGTCCCGCTTGAATCGACTCCGCGCGCGCCGTGGCGATCTCGGGGTCGCGCGCTTCAACGCGAGCAGCCGCGATCGTGAGATCAGGAAATTCACCCGATTCATCCAATTCGCTCGCACTTTCGAGCGCATCGCGCACGGCATCGACATCGCCTGCCAGGCCTGAATCAAACTGGTAAAGCGCCATCAGCGCATAACGCCGCTCGGCGCGGACGGAACCCTTCTTCGGACGGCTCACGCGGGCCTCCCCAATGGAATCTTGCGAACCCGCGCGACGGCCTGTGCCGCAACGATCGCGGCAACCATCGCCTCAACGCCTTTGTTGCCCTTCGAGCCGCCAGCGCGCGCCTCGGCTTGATCGATCGTTTGGCAAGTCAGCACCCCGAAAGCCACGGGCTTTCCGCAGTGCGCAGTGATCGATGCGAAACCATTCGCGACGGCTTCGCAGATGTACCGGTCGTGCGTCGTCTCGCCGGTCAGGATGCAACCGATGCAGACGACCGCGTCGATGTCGGCACGCGACGCGAGCGCATGCGCGATCGAGACGAGTTCAAACGACCCTGGCGCATCCACAAGGATCAAGTCGTCGGTCGCCCCGCCGGCATCGACGAAGGCCTGCTTCGCGCCGCGAGCGAGCGCGCTGGTGACATGGTCGTGGTAGCGGCTCGTCGCGATGCCGATGCGTAAGCCGCGCGCGTCGGCGGCGATGGGAACCTCAGTATGCATGGGGGGCGCATGGTAGCGAGGCATGCGCGATGCCCGCGACGCGACGATTCCCCGCGAGGCGACCAATACCCGCGACGCGACCAATACCCGCGACGCGACCAAGAACTGCGTGACCGCACCGCGACACCTCAGTTTGCGCGCGTTTCCGCCCGAATCGCCAAACCGTGTCCCGTATCATCGCGGCCGTGCAGGGAATCGCCCAAAAAGCCATCGCCGCGCTCGAACTCTCTCGACTTCCGCTTGCCTTCGGCACGGTTTCGAGTGTGTGGGTGATGGTGTTCGTCGCGCGCGCCGAGCCGGCGCTTGTGGAACTCCCCGCCGCACGCCTTCCTCTTTGGCAGACGCTTCCGGCCGCCACGATGTTCGCCGCAGGATTCCTCGCGTTTGGAGCGGCACTCAACGATTTCCTCGACGCGAAGCACGATCGCGAGTTCGCGCCCGACCGGCCGATTCCGTCAGGGATCGTTCGACCGCGACGCGCGATGCAGTTTGCGGCGGTGTCGCTCCTTGTTGGGATCGCGGGAGCCTTGCCTTTCGGCGAAGGCGCCCTTCTCGCAGCGCTTTCGCTCGCGGCGATCGTGCTCCTCTACGACGCCTGCGCGAAGCACGTCCCCGCGTTTGGCTTTGTCCTTGTCGGTCTCGCAACGGCAGCGTCGATGCTCGTGCCCGCACCTGATACCGCGCTCACCTTGCCCATTTGGCTCGCGATGAGTCAGACCATGGGCGTTGGTGCACTCGCTTACATCGTCGGTGAGAAGCGCCCACGGCTCACCCGCCGCGCGATTCTGCTCGGCGCGTGGGGCTGGCTCTTCTGGACTGCAGCGATTCTCGCGCTCGGCGCGCTCCGCTCCGATGGCGAACTGCTTCCTGCGTGGTTTACGCCGAATCGCCTTGTGGTCCCCTTCGGAGTCGCCGCCGTCGGCGCGCTTCTCTTGCTGCGGAAACTCGCAGGCCCACGCACCGCCGCGCGCGGGGAGCAACTCCTTCGCGCGGGCAGCCTGTGGAAGAGTCTCGCCGCCGCGGGTTGGATCTACGCACTCGGTGAACCGACGGCCGCGTTCGCCATCGCAGGCCTCGCGACCGCCATTTTCTTGGTGTTTGCACTGCTCCGCGAAGCTGGGCCGCAAGTTGCCGAGCCAGCAACGTGGCGCGGATGATCGCCCACGGCTGCAAGGTGAAACTGAGCAACCTTCCTCTCGCTTGTCACGCCCTTGTTGCACACACGCATCGCAAAAGGCCCGTTATTCTGCATCGGTGCAGAAGACCCCGGTTCGGATTCGACTTCTCGCGACGACTTCGCTCGTTGCAACCGTGACGGCAGCGTCCGCGTTCGCGCAGACGACGCCGACCACACCGACCGCGACAAACACAACGACACCACCTGTCGGCCAACCAGCGGGCAAACCCGTCGGCAATCCTGACGGCGCCGCAGATGTCAACGCAGGTATCAGCGCAGCTACCAACGCAGGAACCAACGCACGCGCTCGTCGCGCCATCGACGGCACATCGCTCGGCGGTTTCGTCTTCCCAACGAAGGCGCTCGACGGGGGATGCACCGTCTCGGCCATTCGCGGTTGGCGTTGGAAGACCGATGACACGCAACGGCTCTACCTCGAAGGTGATGTCCGCGTCGCCGTCGGTGGGTATTCGTTCAGCGCGAAGCGCGCATCGGTTTGGATCAACCGCCTTCCGCTCGCAAACGGCGCGGCGACTCAAGTCGCGATTTGGTTTGAACGCGCCGATGAGCCAACGCGACGCGCGGGGCTTGGCGCGAGCGGACGCGATCTGTTGGTGACGACCTCGTATCTTGGCGAAACGAAATTGTCACTCGTAGCGCCCGAGGATGGCACCGCACCCGATGCAGCCTTTCTTGCCGCGGGAAACGCGCGGCTCGCGCGATATCTCCAACAACTTTCGAAGGGAATCGACGACGGAACCGTCAGCCTCAGTGCGCGGCCGACGGTCAACGCTCGTTCGA
>JBJOHQ010000464.1:0-6234 GCA_046047595.1 Planctomycetota bacterium
ACAAGATGCGAATCGATCTCTTCGAACGTCCCCGGATCAAGCAACTGCTCGACGCGTTGCCGCGCGGAGACGCGCATGTGATGTTGGCACTTCGGACAAACCCAAAGGTTCGACTCGACAGCCTTCTTGAAGAGCGTCTCCTCGCAGGAGGGACACTTCATCCAAAGGCCTTCGGGAACGCCCTTTTTCGGGGTTTGCGCGAGATCGGTCTGCGTCCAAGTCGTTTCAGCCACGAGGCCGATTGTAGCGAAAGAACGCGCGTCTATCGCGGGGCGTCCAACTTCATGCTGGTGTTCGACGGCGGAGTATCACGCTCGGAGCGCTGCGATCGCGGCGGAGTAGTCTTTCTTTCCAAAGATCGCGCTGGCAGCAACGAGGAGATTCGCACCGTGCGCGCGACACCGCGGCGCACTGTCCGGTCCAACGCCGCCATCCATCTCGACCCAAAGGTCTGGTCCCGCCGCGTCGCGAATCGCTCGCGTCTTTGGCAACACGGTATCGATGAACTTCTGCCCTGAAAAACCAGGGTGCACGCTCATCACAAGCGCGAGGTCGATTAGGCCGAGGAACGGCGTGATTCGACTTGCGGGCGTGTCTGGGTTGATCGCGAGTCCGGCGGTCATGCCGAGCGCATGAATCTGATCAATGAGGGGACGGGGATCGCTCACCGCTTCAACGTGGAACGTGATGTTGCCAGCGCCAGCCTGCGCAAAGGGCTCGATGTAGGCCGCGGGTTCGGTGACCATCAGATGGACGTCAAGCACGACATCGGGAAGCGCGCGATGGACGGCGTCGCAGACAGCAGGCCCCATCGAGAGATTCGGGACGAAGTGACCGTCCATGATGTCGACATGGAGGAGGTCGCCTCCAGCCGCCATCGCGGCGCGGCAATCGTCGGAGAGCCGTGCGAAATCCGCCGAGAGAATCGACGGCGCGACGAGGATGGTTCTTGGTGCGAAGCGTGAAAGCGAACGGCTCCCAGCGATGGGAGCCGTTCGGGAAGTTTGATTCGAATCGAGAGCCGCCATGGCGCGAGCGTATCGCGAGAGGGCTTTCGGTGCGAGGGCTTTCGGTGCGAGGGCTTTCGGTGCGAGGTCGTTCGCCGCCTGCGCGATTACTCCGAAGCCGGCGCGTCGGCCGCCTTCTCGCTTGCCTTCTCGGCAGGCTTCACAGCGCCAGCCTTGGCCGCGGCCTTCTTGTAGCCGTCGAGAACGCGCTTGTAGTCCGTCTTTTCCGACGGATCAGCCTTCATCCAAGCCTCGTACTGCACTTCGGCCGCCTTGGCGAGGTTGCCTTGGCGCGAGTAGACCTCGGCGAGAAGAGCCTTGCTCGAGGCGCTGCCAGTTTGGTTATCGAGAAGCATCGCGGTTTCGCGTGCAAGCTGGTAGTCGCGCGTTTCAATGGCGCTGTCGTTGAGGATCGTCTCCAGCAGTTCTTGGAGCGTGACACCGTCTTTCAAACCACTCGCGAGCACCATCACCCTGGTGCCCCACTTCTTTGCGCCTTCAGGATCCTTCGCATCGATCAGCATGGTCTTGTACTTGAGAACCATCACGTCGCCGAAGAACTTCTGGTCGATCTCGATCAACGAGTCGTAGTGCTTGTACGCATCTTGGAAATTCTTCACGCGCACCGCGTCCTTCGCTGCCTTGAGAATTGGTTCAGCCTTCTTCGAGAGCGCAGGGTTGTAGCGGCCGCTCATCGCGCCGAGGACAACCTTGTCGAAGTTCGGGTCGAGCGGATTTCCGATCCACGCGATCTTTGAATCCTTCACGACAAACGCGCATGGGATGCCGTTCTGTTTCGCGGCTTCCATCCAATTGCGCTTCATTTGGTTGTCTTTGTCAACGGCGACGGGGTAGCTCATCGCGCTACCCTTCTTCGACACAAACGGCTTCACCGTGCCCATCGGCTCATCGGAGATGCCCATGATGACCAAGCCCTTCGACTTGTACTTCGTGTGCAACTCGTTGAGGTGCGGAATCGAGCGCATGCACGGGCCACACCATGTCGCCCAGAATTCAACGACGTAGGTTTTCGAGCTGTCGCTGGTGTCGCCGACGTTGCCTTGCACCCAATCGACGGTGATCGCTGGAGCTGCCGAACCGACCTTGAGCGCCTCTTCTTGCGCGAGAGCTGGAGCGGTCCACGAGGCACACGCGACGATGGCGGGAACGGCGAGAAGTCGGAGGTCAAACGGAAGGCTCATGAAGTGCTCCTAAATTGCGGCTTGGATAGGGCAGCGTGATTCGGTCGTGCTGACGGCTCGGCGAGCGTCAAAAGCAACCCGGAAAGGCCGACGCCCGTCGAGGGCGCGATGATACCGCTCGAGACGCGTTGCGATTGCGATTTCTTCCCACCCGCTTGAGGAGTTGTCGCAGAACGCCTCGGGTCGAGCACCTTGCCACCCGTGATCCCCACCCGTGGACCCCACGCGTGGACCCCGCATCGCCCGCGGTCCGTATAGTGCGCCCCCATGAACAAGAAGCGCATCGAATCGGTGTCGATTGACGGAAAGCGAGTCTTCATTCGCGTGGATTTCAACGTCCCGATGGAGGGCGGTGTCATCACCGACGACCGTCGCATCCGAGCGAGCCTCCCCACCATTCGCGCGGTGCTTGCGCGTGGCGGCCGCGCGGTACTTGCGAGTCACCTCGGGCGTCCGGAAGGCAAAGGCCACGAGCCGGAGTACTCCCTCGCGCCCGTTGCCAAGCGGCTCGCTGAATTGCTTGGGGCCGATGCACCACACGGCGTTCACTTTCCTTCGAACGATTGCGCCGACGATGTGGCGCGCGCGGCGATTGCAGCGATGCCCGCAGGCGGCGTGATCGTCCTCGAGAATCTCCGCTTCGCGAAGGGCGAGAAGAAGGGCGACGCGGCGTTCGCCGACAAGCTCGCGTCACTGTGCGATCTTTACGTGAACGATGCATTTGGCACGAGCCATCGCGCAGACGCTTCGATGCACGCGCTGCCACTTGCCATGCGCGCGCGTGGTTGCCCAAGCGTTGCAGGCTTCTTGCTCGCCGCCGAATTGGAATACCTCTACGGACGCATCGCGGCGGCCGAGCGGCCGTTTACGGCGATTCTCGGTGGCGCGAAGGTTTCCGACAAGATTCTCGCGATCGAGAACCTCATGACGAAGGTCGATCGCATCATCGTTGGCGGCGCGATGGCGTACACCTTCCTGCGCGCGCAAGGCGTTGCAACGGGCTCGAGCCGCGTCGAGGCGGACCGCGTTGAACTCGCGGGCGAATTGCTCGCAAAGGCCAAGGCACGAGGCTGCGCGTTCCTTCTCCCAACCGACCATGTCT
The DNA here is from genome assembly GCA_046047595.1 of Planctomycetota bacterium. Classification (GTDB taxonomy): domain Bacteria; phylum Planctomycetota; class Phycisphaerae; order Phycisphaerales; family SM1A02; genus QWPT01. The sequence continues at coordinate 3,312 of JBJOHQ010000464.1, forward strand.
GCGCGGCGAAGTTTGAAGCGAACGCGCCGACCACGATCGTGACGGGCGCGATTCCCGATGGATTGATGGGACTTGACATTGGTCCTGCGACGCGCGAGGCGTTCTCGCATGCGGTGCGTGAGAGCCGCACCGTCGTTTGGAACGGACCCATGGGCGTCTTTGAAATGCCGCCCTTCGATGCTGGCACGCGCGCGATCGCGCAAGCCTGCGCCGATGCGACCGCAAGGGGTGCCGTCACGATCGCGGGTGGCGGTGACACCGCAGCCGCAGTTGAAGAACTTGGATTTGCGGAGAAGTTCTCGCACGTGTCGACGGGCGGCGGCGCGAGCCTCGAGGTCCTCGAAGGGAAGCACTTGGTTTGTCTTGATGCGCTCGATGATGCGTGATTGCCCGCGTTCTCGCGAGTTTTTTCGCCAGCGTTACTCGCCTTCCTTTCTCGCCGGCCTTTCTCGCGATTCTTCCTCGCGATTCTTCCACGCGAGCCCTTCTCGCTTCACGTCGAAGGCGATCTGTTGTCGCGCTTTGAGAGTTTGAAACCGCCATGTCTCCACGCGTGATTGTCATCCTCGGCCCGACTGCTGGCGGTAAGAGCGATCTTGCGATGGGTCTGGCGCGTCAACTCGGAGGCGAACTGGTCAGCGCCGATTCGATGCAGGTGTATCGCGGCATGGACATCGGTACGGCAAAGCCCACCGCTGCCGAGCGCGCGGAGATTCCGCATCATGCGATCGATCTCGTTGACGCGGGTGAGGAAGGTTTCACCGTCGCACAGTGGCTTCTGATCGCGGATGCCGCGGTCGCCGACATTCTGGCGCGCGGCAAGATTCCGATCGTTGTTGGTGGAACGAATCTCTACATTCGTGCGTTTCTTGAGGGACTCGACGAGGCGCCCGCTGCGGATCCTGTGTTTCGGGCGGAACTCGCGCAGATCGAGAGCGCGGAACTCCATGCGCGACTCGCGGCGAGTGATCCAGTTGCCGCCGCGCGCCTCCATCCGAACGATCGCCGCCGCATCACGCGTGCACTTGAAATCGCGCATACGACTGGCGATACCGCAACCACGCGACGCACAACGTGGGACGACGCGGGAGTCAAACCTCGACGGAATGATCTCTTCACCGTCATTTTGGATTGGTCGGTTGAAGCCATCAATCGACGCATCAACGCGCGCGTTCGACGCATGTTCGACGAAGGCTTCGTCAAGGAAGTCACAGCCTTACTCGAACGCGGACCTCTCTGCGCACAAGCGCGCGCCGCGTGTGGCTATGAGGAATTGGTGCAAGCAATCGGAGACGGCACGCGCCCGCCGCGCGAACGCGATCTCGAGGATGCGGCCGAGAGCACGAAGATTCGATCGCGTCGCCTTGCGAAACAGCAACGAACGTGGCTCAAACGCTTCCGTGCGCTGAAACCGGGAATCTCGATCGATTGCGACGAACACACGACGGTTGAGTCGCTCGTTGCGTGCGTTGTTGAGCGTCTCGCGCAAGCGGATCTTCGGTGACGCGTTGCGCGTGCGTTGCGTGTGTGCGTTGTGTGCGCATGCGCGTGCATAGCGATTGCCACGCGGTCGCGATCTGAAATCTCGAAAGCCATCACGCGCCTCCGCGCGCGTCGTGCGCGTGCGCGTAACGTGAACTCCCCGCTGATGCAAGCACGAGCCCGCGCGGATTTTCCCTCGACTCGCTGCTTGACTTTCACCCCGTGCTTCCTTTATTCCCCCAAACACGGGTTGGGCCGATCTTGTCCAATCGAAGCCGACAAACCTCGTCGGAACGGAAGTCAACCAACGATGGCAGCGAAGAAGTCCAAATCCGCCAAAACCGTACGAGCTCCCCGCGCCTCCACCGACAGCGGCGCGTCGGTCGCCGACATGGTGGAAGGAACGCACCTCGTCATCGTCGAGAGCCCTGCGAAGGCAAAGACTATCGAGAAGTACCTGAAGGAGCTCGGCACGTATGTCGTCGAAGCCTCCAAGGGTCACGTGCGCGATCTTCCGGAGAAAGCCGCGAAGGCATCTGCGGAGGCTGACGGCGAGGCGCCCGCGAAGAAGAAGGTCGTCAAGCGGGTCAAGGGCGAGAAGAAGGCTGCGTCCACCGAGCCAAAGCCGATGGATATTCCAGGCGTCGATATGCAGACGTTTGCGACGACCTACGTCGTGACGTCGGATCGTCGCGACACGGTTGCCAAGTTGCGCAAACTCAAGAAGGGTGCCGCCGACGTTTGGTTCGCGACAGACCTTGACCGCGAGGGAGAAGCGATCTCCTGGCACATCGCTGAAGTTCTCGATGTTGATCCACTTGAGGCGAAGCGCGTGGTCTTCAACGCGATTACGAAGACTGCGATCCGTGAAGCGTTCGCGCATCCCCGTCCGATCAATATGTCGCGGGTCAATGCGCAGAATTCGCGGCGCATTCTCGACCGCATCGTCGGTTACGGCATTTCGCCCTTGTTGTGGCGATTGATGCGTCAAGGCGGATTGAGCGCGGGCCGCGTCCAAACCGTTGCCGCGCGACTCGTGGTCGAGCGCGAACAAGAGATTCGCGAGTTTGTGCCGAGTGAGTCGTGGGATGTCTTGGTGCGGCTCACGCCAGATTTGGCGAAACGCGCTGCACTCACGAAGGCGATCGCTGAATTCCTCGCGCAACGCGACGCACGCAGCACCGAGCGTGGCACGGATCGCGCGAAGGGCCCGTCGCAAAAGGATCGTCTCGCGTTTCTCTCGAAGCAAGGCATCATCGAAGCGCGGCTCGTCGAGGTTGGTGGCCGCGAACTCAAGATCGAAGCTGCAGCCAACGAACGCAATCCACGCGATCTTTCCGCCGAAGTGAAGAGCGCTGTTGAGGCCGCAGGTCTTGATGCCGTCACGTTCACGGTCAACGAGAACAAGAACGGTCGCGGCGCGGCACGCTTTGCGCGAACG
>JBJOHQ010000465.1:0-3341 GCA_046047595.1 Planctomycetota bacterium
GCTCGAAAGGCCTCCGCGCCCGAAACCGCGGGCGACGCTGTACGCGCCGAAACGCCACAGAGTTCACGCTCCCACCGCGACGGCGAGCCGCACGCCTGATTTGCGGAAAGTTCGGTTTGAATGCCATGCATCCGACAGCCGGAACTCCCGAGAATTCACGGAGTTTTTCGCAGACTTTCGGCCCACGCGGCTTTCGCGCGCACCGTCGCAGATCGCGCGAAAATCGCCCATTTTTGGTAGGATCCTGAGCCCGCTGGAGCGCTCCGTTCCAACGCCGCGCAGGATGCTTTCCGGCGCGGCTTCCGGGCCCTTTCGGATGACTGAAAGATGAGCGAAACGACCCAGATTCCATCTCCATCGCCGGCGGCGCTTCCCGCGGATGCCGCGAACTACACGTCGGAGTCGATTCAAGTGCTCGAAGGCCTTGAGGCGATTCGGAAGCGACCCGGCATGTACGTCGGTGGAACGGGCCTCAACGCGTTGCATCACCTCGTCTACGAGTGCGTGGACAACGCGATTGACGAAGTGATGGCGGGTTACGCGACCACGGTGACGGTGCGCATTGGCGTCGATGGTTCATGCACGGTGATTGACGACGGCCGCGGTATGCCCGTCGATCCGATGAAGCATGAGAACCCAACCATCAACGGCCGACCAGCCGTGGAAGTCATCCTCACGGAAGTGCACGCGGGCGGAAAGTTCGGCGACAACGCATACAAGGTCTCGGGCGGCTTGCACGGCGTCGGCGTGAAGTGCGTGAACGCACTCAGCGAATGGACCGAAGTTGAAGTCTTCAAACACGAGAAGACGTACCACATCGGTTTTGCGCGCGGTGAAGTCACGAAGCCGCTCGAACTCGTCGAAACCCTCGCAAAATCGGCGGCAACGGAGAAGCGCACAGGCACGCGCATCTCGTTCTTGCCAGACGCGCAGATCTTCCCCGACACAGAGTTCCGCTACGAAACGCTCGAGAGTCGCCTTCGCGAACTCGCGTACCTCAACCCAGGTGTACGCATTCGACTCGTCGATGAACGCGTCGACGCAAGCGGTCAACGACGTGAAGCTTCGTTCTTCAGCCCCGATGGAATCGGCGGCTACGTCGCGTGGCGCAACGAGCAGAAAACCACGCAAAGCCCAGTGATTTCGTTCTCGGCTGACGACACCGAACAATCGCTGCGACTTGATTTCGCGATGCAGTACGTTGATTCGAGCCAAGAACTCACGCTCGCGTTCGGTAACAACATCCCGAATCGCGACGGCGGCACACATGTGCAAGGCTTCAAGGCTGCACTCACGCGCGTTGTGAACGGCTACGCGCGCAAGAACAACTTCCTCAAGGATCTCGTGCCTTCGGGCGACGATTTGCGCGAAGGGCTCGTCACCGTCGTCAGCGTGAAACTGCCGAATCCGCAGTTCAACAATCAGACCAAAGAAAAGCTGCTCAACCCTGAAGTTGAAGGCTTTGTTTCGAACGCCATCGCTGAGAAACTCGGCGCGTGGCTTGAGGAACATCCGAAAGATGCACGCGAGATTTGCATGCGCGCGGTGCTTGCTGCGCAGGCGCGTGAGGCGGCTCGCAAGGCGCGCGAACTCATCAAGCGCAAGGGCGCACTCGACTCAGGCGGCATGCCGCACAAGTTGAGCGACTGCTCTTCGGATGATGTCGAGAAGACTGAACTCTTCATCGTCGAAGGCGATTCCGCAGGCGGCTCTGCCAAGGGCGGCCGCGATCACGTCCATCAAGCGATTCTTCCGCTGCGCGGAAAGTTGCTCAACGTCGAAAAGGCGCGCCTCGACAAGGTGCTTGGCTTCGAAGAAATTCGAACACTCATCCAAGCACTGCAGTGCGGAATCGGTGAAGAGTTTGATATCGCGCGACTTCGATACGGCCGCGTCATCATCATGACCGACGCCGACGTCGATGGTTCGCACATTCGCACACTCTTGCTCACGTTCTTCTTCCGACAAATGCCGGAACTCGTGCGACAAGGCAAGATCTTTATCGCGCAGCCGCCGCTCTATCAGATTTCACGCGGAAAAAAGGCGACGTACGTCCTCAACGACAAGCGCATGAATGAAACGCTCGTCGATCTCGCGCTCGGCCATGCCATGTTCGCTGTTCGCGATGAGCGCGGCGCGACGTTGCACACGGTTGCGGGCGACGAGATTCGCCGGATGGTGCGCGCCCTCGACCGACTTGACGAACTCGTCGCTGTGTCGCAGCGTCGCGGCATCGCGTTCACCAAACTGCTCTCGATGCGGAGCGCCGATCCTCTCGGAAAGAATCGCCTGCCTTCGTGGCACCTTGCATGGCCTGAAGGAGATCTCCTTTTCTTCGGCGAGGCAGAAGCGCGCGCAGCGCTCGCCACGCAAGATCTCGTGCTCGACGATCTCGTAACGACCGAAGTGAAGGTTGATCGCCGACGCATCGCAAGCCTCCGCGAACTCCACGAAAATCGTGAGATTGAGCGGATCATGGGGCAACTCGCGCAATGGCACATCGACATCGCCGACTGGGATCGCGTCCAAGTTGAAACTGTGACCGGCGAGAAAGAGCCGACGCGTTACGCGTGGCTCGTTGAGAACACAAAGAGCGCGAAGGCCAGTGCGCCGTCGGGCACACCGAAGGGTGAGGATGGCGACGGGGATGGCGGTGAGGATGGCGGTGAGGATGCTGAACGACCCGCCGCGCGCGAGGGCGCGATCGTCGAAGCCGCAAGTGTGCCTGGTATCGTGCGAGCACTGCTTGAAGTGGGTCGACGCGGCATCGAAGTGAAGCGCTTCAAAGGTCTTGGCGAAATGGAAGCCGAGCAACTTTGGGAGACGACGATGGATCAAGCGCGCCGCACCCTTGTGCGCGTCACGCTTGAAAGCGCGAGCGAAGCCGACACGCTCTTCACGCTCTTGATGGGCGAAGACGTCGAGCGACGGCGCGCGTACATCGAGAAGCACGCGCTTGAAGTGAAGAATCTCGACGTCTAAGTTTGAGTACTCACACGAAGGCGGAGCGCAGCGAAGCCTGAGCAGTCGACGTCGGCGTCGCTGGTCGTATCGTGTGGCACTACCCCCCTGCGAAGCAGGAGGTAGTGGGTGGACTTGCGAGTGCTCACCACGCGCCCCCATCACCAAAGGTCGCCGCCGCAGCGGCGATCGCTCAAATCACGAGCCGCCGCAGCGGCGACCGCGACAACAAACAACAACCCAGTGCCCTGAGGATTCACTCCGAAGGGCACAACCAGAGGGAGCCGCCGCAGCGGCGACCGCTCAAGCACGACCACTCACTTCTTCGCGAGGCACTCATCGACTGCTGCGCGAATCGCTGCCTCGTCGCTCGGGTGGAG
>JBJOHQ010000466.1:0-20735 GCA_046047595.1 Planctomycetota bacterium
TTTGGACCCGAGCCTCGAGTCGTGTGAGGAACTCATCCGCAATGGGCGCTGCGAGCAAGAAACGATTCGCGCAGATACACGTTTGGCCCATGAAGCGAAACTTCGAGAGCATCGCTTGATCAACCGCGCGATCGAGATCCGCGTCGGCGAAGACGAGAAACGGCGCGTTTCCACCGAGTTCGAGCGCTGTTTTGATGAGTCGCGGCGCACATTGCGCGGCGAGAATACGGCCGACTTCGGTCGAGCCTGTGAAACTCAATTTGCGCGTGGCGGGGTGTGAAATCAGCGCGCCCGCGACTGTCGGTGGATCACCGATCACCACGCTGAACGCTGCCATCGGCGCACCAGTTTCACGCGCGCACTGTTCAAAAATCTTCGCAAAAGCAAGTGCGGTGAGTGGCGTCTCGTCCGCAGGCTTCACGACCTGCGAGCAGCCAGCGGCGAGTGCTGGAGCGAGTTTGCGCGCGATCATCGCGAGTGGAAAATTCCACGGAGTGATCGCGACGGTTGCGCCAATCGGTTCTCGCAGCACGAGAACCCTGCGATCGGCAACGCGCGCTGCGGGAAGTTCACCCGCTGCGATTTCCGCTGCAGCGGCCGCATTCTCAAAGAAACTTGCGGAATACTCGACCTCTCCCCGACTCTCGACCAACGGCTTTCCGCTCTCACTTGTGAGAAGCGCCGCGAGTTGCGCGCCATTCGAACGAATACCCGCCGCCAACCGTCGCACAAGTTCAACACGCTTGATCATGGAGAGCGCGCGCATCTCACGCGCAGCGACGGCATTCGCTTCGGCCGCGCGCGTGGCGAGCGCTGCGCTCGCGCCAGCGATCGTCGCGATGCACGCATCGGTCGCTGGATTCTTCACCACCAGTGGCGCAGCATCGCCAACGACAAACTCGCCGGCGACATAGTGACGTGTTTCAAACTCGTGCATGAGGCCCCGATTCTGCGCGCATCTCACTCGACGGGTGAGAGTCAACGCTGCTTCAGATACTCCTCGAGTCGCTCGGCCTTCCGCACCAGGAAGGGAACGTGCTGCTCAGAGACGCGAATGAACTTCACCAAGACCTTCATGGTCTGGTCAAACTCTTCCGCAAACTTCTGTTGCTCTTGATCTTTCCATGTTCCTTGCAGCGCGCCCATTTTGGCACCCATGGCGCTGATTTGTCCTTGCAATTCCGCGTTGAAACGGTGCAAGTCTTGAGCGAAGCGACGGAGTTCCTGCGGGTCTGCGATTGCTTTGGCCATACGCGCACTTTAGCGCACATCAACGTAGGTCGACGCACGCCGACGCAGGCCGACACCATCAAACTCGCTCAGAGCCGATCGTCGCCGCATTCATTTCGAATGCGACGAATCGTTTCTTCCATCATTTCGAGCGCATTCATCGCGGCGCGAAGTTGCTTCTCGATCGGATCGATCGAGCGCTCTTTGAACGCGCGCGACGTGTCGTCGCGCCAGTGTTGCTCAACCTTGTACCACGCGTTCATGAGATCGCGATGTGCGGAATTCATGCGCGCTTTGGAATCAGACAGGCTCATACCGCGCCGCCTTCCCGCCCTTGCTCGGCAGATCCGTCGCGACCAATGGCACGCAGCGCCTCATCACGTGCAGCCGCGAGCACACGTTCATCAGATTCGAGTTCCGCACGTTCGCGATCGGCTTGCGCTTCCTCTTCGGCCGATTGCATCTCGCCGCCGCGTCGCATTGACGCGACTTTCGTGCGGGCACGTTCGAGCTGCTCACCGAGCGTGACGGTCGGCGTCGCGAGATACGCCTCAAGCGCGAGCGCCATATTGCGAAGTCGCAAAATCGCGTCGGGGAGATCGCGGTCGAGCATCGTCGCGATCGGCGACATAGCGCCTTTGAAGAGGCTCACGTCGCGATCGAGTGTCGCCAACCAACGACGCGTTTTCTCGAGTCGCTCGCGGGCATCTTCCGCACGTCGCTTGGCGCGCTCCACCGCTTTCTTCTCATCGATGACCGACGGGCGTTTGCCCGTGCCCATCGTTTGCATTTCTTTGCGGTAGAGCGCGCCTTTCGCGCCCGTCAATTCCTCATCGAGTCGTGGCACCATGCGGCGCCAATGCAACATGCGATCGCGTTCGAGCCAGACGAACGTCGACTTCACCTCGCTGTCCGCTTCGGCGACAGCGACGCCAACTTCCTCGCGGAACTTGATCAGAGCACGACGGAATTCGTCGAGCGCGGCGATGTCGGTGATGTTCGCGGACATGCGTGCCTCTCGATGTGGATGTCAATCGGTCGACCGCCGTGATTACTGTGCGCTGTCGAGCTTCTTCGACTTCGACGGATAGAAGAGGAGCATCAACACGAAGCAGCCGAGCGCCATATACATCGGGACGCTGAAGAGCTTCACATAATCCATGGTGCCGCTCTCCGACGCGTACTTCGCCACAACGCTCGTCGCGAACAGACTGCCGACGATGATGCCGATACCGACGATGACGAGGTTGAAGAGATTCTGCGCGGTGGCGCGGATATCCGGCGTCGTGTTCTCATCAACCACCATGAAGGCGACCGCGATAAAGCAACCGAAGCAGAGGCCGTGGAGCGCAATGCCGATGATCACGGTTGGCAGTTCAGGCGCGAACGCAAAGAGCGCCATGCGCGCCGCGTACGCCGCGATACCAGTCAGGAGCAGTTGCTTCCGCGAGAAGATCTTCGTGAAGAACGGAAGCGCCGCAAGCACCGCGATTTCCGTCATTTGACCGACGGTCATGAGGCCACCGCCGCCAACGCCGAAGATCTGGTTGATCCAGTTCGAGAACGCGTCGGCGCTCTCCGAATTCGCCGCCTTCTGTACGTTGGTCACGAAGTCGCTCGTGAAGACAAAGTAGAACTGGTGGATCATGCTGATCGGCACCGCGATCAAGAAGAGGACGATCAGCGGACGGCGGAAAATCTCTTGGACGCCTTCAAGCCAAGCCGTCTTCTCGGTCGCGGATTTCGTCGGCGGCGTGTTTGGAAGCGTGAGGCAGTAAAGCGCCATGACCACGCCGAGGCCGGCAGCGATGAGGAATCCCACGCCGCGCCCTTCGTTGAGCGTCGCGTCAGACTCGTTGTAGTAGCGGAAGAGCACTTGGCCGATCGTGATGCCCGCGGCGATCCAGCCGATCGTGCCCCACAAGCGAACAGTTGGGAAGTCACGATCGCGATCTGGAAGATTGGCAAACGCCATCGAGTTCGTCAGCGCCATCGTCGGCGCATACACCAGCCCGTAGATGAAGCTGATGCCGAGGAAGACTTCGAATTTCGCGGCGGATGCGAGGAAGAAGACCAAGATCGCGCCAATGAAGTGGCTGAACGCAAGGAGTTTCTCGGTTGCGAAGGAGCGATCCGCGAGCTGCCCTGCGATGAACGGCCCGATCAACGCGCCGACCGCACCTGCCATCAAGCACAGGCCTGTTTGATCGAGCGAGAAACCGCGGTGCCCCATGAGGAATGGGTACAGGATCGGAAGCCACGCGCCCCAAATCGCGTACTGAAGGAACATCATCACCGAGAGGCGAGTTCGAACGTACGGTGCAGGTGCGGCGGCTTCCATGCGATGAAATCTCCAAAGAGTTTTTACGGCGGTCGCAACGCGACCGAGAGAGACACCACGTTGCGGTGCTCTTGACCCACAGAACCTCGAAGCGCGCTGAGGACACACGTCCAAACCGCTCGTCGAAGTAAACCCCGGACGGGCAATCTAGCGGAATCGGAGAGATGCGTCCGAAAACCGCCGGCTTCGCTCCTCCGTCGTATACTCGCCGCCCCATGCTTCCTCGACGCAAGACCCGTCAGATCACCGTTGGCGATGACCGAGTTGGCCGCGTGCGTATTGGTGGTGATGCCCGCATCGCCGTTCAAACGATGACCGCGGGTTACACCCACGACATCGACGCCTGCGTGCGCGAAATCGAACGCTACGCCGCGGCGGGAGCCGACGTCGTGCGCGTCGCGGTGCCCGAGCGCAAGGACACCGAAGCGCTGAAGGAAATCCTGAAGCAGGTCTCGGTTCCGATCGTTGCCGACGTGCACTTTCACTACCAGCGCGCGCTCGAAGCGGTCGAAGCCGGAGTTCACAAGATTCGCTTGAACCCGGGCAACATCAGCGATCGCGAACAGGTCAACAAAGTGATCGATGCCTGCAAAGAACGCGGCATCCCGATTCGCATCGGCGTCAACGAAGGCTCGATCATCGAGCGGAAAGACAAGCAACGGCGTGCGGAAGAACTCGGGAAGTTCTTCGCGGGCCACAAGTCGGGCCACATGCTCGCGCTGATGATCGCGAAGCTCGAGGAGTATCTCGACATCTTTGACGCGCGCGACTTTCACGACGTCGCGATCAGCGCAAAGTCGATGGACGCCGCGATGGTGATCGACGTTTACACCGAGATTTCGCAGCGTTTCGACTATCCACTGCACCTCGGCGTCACGCACGCCGGCCCGCGCGACACCGGCGCGATCCGCTCGATCGCTGCGCTTTCGACGCTCGTTGCCAACGGTATCGGCGACACGCTGCGCATCTCGTATGCGAGCGATCACATCGATGAAGTGAAGGACGGCCTCGAACTTCTTTACTGCCTTGGAAAGCGCGAACGCAAGGGCGTCGAGTTGATTGCATGCCCAACTTGCGGCCGCATCCAAGTCGATCTCTTCACGCTCGTGAAAGAGGTCGAGAAGAAGTTGATGCCGGAACTCGAACTCCCAATCAAGGTCGCGGTCATGGGTTGCATCGTGAACGGTCCTGGTGAAGCCGAAGGCGCGGATGTCGCGGTTTTCGCGGGCGACCGTCGCGGCATCATTTACGTTCAAGGCCAACGCGTTGCGAACGTGCCTGAGCCTGAGATTCTCGATCGACTCCTGCAGGAATGCCGCGAGTTTGAGGCGAAAGTGAAGCGTGGCGAAGCGAAACTCGGCGAGAAAGTCGTCGAGATCGTGCCGCCTGCGCCGATCGGCGAACTCGGCTCCGGCGTCGACAAGATTCGCGCAGGACTCGTCGAGAAGATCGGACTTCCAAGCGGAAGTTCGGTTGGCAGTTCGGGCGGCGGAAACGCATGATGAAGTCGGCACGCGCCGTCGGCATCTCGTGTGTCGCCATCGCCTGCGTTGGCGTAGCGCTGTCGGGCGGCGGCTGTGCGATGCCGCGTTGGACTCCCAATCCGTCGTTCATGGTCACCAAGAACGAGGCCGTCGCCGATCTCAAGCGGATGCAAGCGAACCCTGTGGCTGCAGAACGACCGGTTGTGTTCCTCGCGGGAATTGGCGATCTCTCGATTTCGTCGGGTGCAATCGAGAGCGCGATTGAACCGACGTTGAAGACGAAATTCGCGGAACTCCACTTCTTCGACGAGTTCACGTTTGACGGTGCGCGCCAGAAGGCGCTTCGAGAAGTTGCCGCGCAACTCGGAACGACCGTTGATGCACTACCCGAAGTCGACGTGATCGCATTTTCGATGGGCGGACTTGTCGCGCGCTACGCGGCAATTCCCGACGCGGCCGGACATCGCCTCCCCATTCGTCGGCTCTACACCATTTCGACACCGCATGAAGGCGCGCGTCTTGCCGGGATTCCGTTCGGAGTTCCGCAAGGCGACGACATGTGCCCGACCTCAGACTTTCTCGAACGCCTTCGGCGGGCCAAGCGCGACTACGAACTCGTCTGCTACACGCGCCTCGATGATGTCACCGTGGGCGAGGAGTTCGCCGCGCCTGATGGGATGGAAATCTGGTGGGTTCCTACGCCTTCAGGTGAGTGGTCGCATATGGCGGCATTCGACGATCCGCGCATTTTGGGCGATATCGCGCGGCGTCTGCGGGGCGAGAAGCCGTGGACACAGAGTCCAGCAGCACCGCTTCCGAATTGAGCTGGGTCGACGGCGGGTCGTTACGCGCGCCCACCTGTCCGAAAGCGTCTGATCCGAGCTGACAGCAAACTTCTCAGCCGAGACATGCGTCAAAGCTGGCCGCTGTTCCGTATAGTGGTCAGGCCATGACCCGAACCACTCTGAACCGTGCCGATTGCGCGCGCGACTGCACTCGCAAGCCTCTTCATGGATGTCACCATCGTGGCTTCACCATCGTGGAGTTGCTCGTCGTCATCGGGATCATCGCGATCCTCGTGTCGCTCACATCCGTCGCACTCTCGCAAGCAGGTGGCAACGCGCGTCAAGCACGGGCGCTTTCGAACCTGAAGCAAGTTGGCACCGCGTGGATTCAGTACGCGAATCAGAACGACGATCGCGCGATGCTCGGTTACGCCGACCCAGGCGTGCAGTCCTACTTCAAGATGCGCACGAAGGATCAAGCGGGCCAAGCCGTTGCGCCCGCCGACGCTGCGTATTACCCGCATCGCCTGCTCCCCTTCCTCGGCTATGACCGCTCACTGATGTACGACTACATCGCGGAGTACGAAGACGTCACGAGCATTCCCAGCGATGTCATCGCACTCAATCCAGCGTGGGGCTACAACGCGTACTACCTCGGTGGTTGGTGGGAAATGCAAGGCAGCCAACCAACGATGCGCTACGGCGCCACCGCGGGTGTCGTGTGCCGCTCGCTTTCACAGATTGAGCGCACGACTGAAATGATCGTCTTCTGCGCGAGCAGTCCGTCGGAGCCTGGGTTGATTAAGGCACCAGACGAGTTGCGTCTCGGTTCGTCGTGGGTTTGCCCACACATTCTCGGGACCGAGTTGATTTGGCGCGCAACCGACGGCAGCAACTACGGCTCGATCGACGCAAGCGGCGGGCAGCCGGGCGCGACAATCGCGGATGCCACGATCGCATCGCTTTTCTCGTCGAACAACCGTCCGAATGTCGTCACGGTGCAAGGCGGCGGTGCAGCGATGGAAGTCATCGTCGCGCAGAGCGTGCCAACGCGACGCATCAAGAATTTCGTCCAGACCGTGCGTGCGGATATGTCGACGGCGCTCCAAGGACTCGGCGACTTGATGGATCAACGACGATTCATTAACGCGGCGAATCGCTCGTCCGATCCGTACAACTTCGGCCACAACTGAGCGCGCGTCGCGGCACTCGGAGCGAGCTGCGATACTCGCCGCCGTCGGTCAGTCTCGATCGACGAGTCGTGACTCAAGCGCTGAGATCCGACCATCGATGCGGGTGACTTCGGGGCCAGCGCCGTTGGGGTCATGCTCGAGAATGCTCGCGCGCGCTGCGCGGAACTGCTCAAGGCGTTCGCGCACGCGCTTCGCGTTCCATTCGTCGACCGACATTGCAGCATCCCAGCGAACGCCGTCGGGTTCGAGGCCAAAATCAGCGCGAAGCGTCGCTTCAAAGTCGCGCATGTGCGCCGCGCCGTAGAAGATCGCAATCGAAGTGGGTTGCGGGCTTTGCGCAAAGAGCTTTCCAAGCGCGTCAATGACGGCGTCATTCCGCTCATCGATGATGATGCGCGTATCGACCGCGCCCAAAGCGTCGCTCGAGCGCCGACCACCCTCGCCGAGCGCACGAATCACGAGCTTCTTGAAACTCGGCGAATTCGACACCATCGACAGCAGGAATCGCACGGCACCTTGTTGAAGTCCCGAATCGCTTGAGAGCATCTCGAGCGTCATGCTTCGTTCCCCGCGCTTCCAGAGGCGGTCGAGCAATTCCTCCATCGGGAGGTCCGCGGGCTCCCAGCCACGTCGGTCGTAGTTGATCGAACGAACTTGAAGAGTCACGCCAAGGGCGTCAGCAAGCTCTTTGTAGAGATCGCGTTTTTCGTCGGGTTGCTTGGCCTTTGACTCCGCGGAGGATGAAGAATCGGGTTGAACTTCCGATGGCTCGCGCTGCGACGGCGCAAGCCCCCGATCAAGCCCCTGATCAAGTTCGAGATCGAGTTCTGCACCGAGCCCGCCTGGGTTTCCATCCGCACCAAACGAGCGAAACACATACGAATCTGCCGCCCGCGATTGATAGACGACGCCACGCCCCCACCCGTCGATGAACGCAAGATCGAACGGGCGCGCAAGCCGCGTGTCACGACCAACGACAAATGCCCTCAACTCCTCACGACTTGTTGGCGCCCGGCCCTCGGCACGCACGAATCGCTCCGCCAGTGACCGAAGAAAGAGCATCGCATCTTGCGTCGAGCGCTGGCGCTCAAGATCGGTGTCGCCACCGGTGCCAAACGCACCGCGTGGAAGCACGCTCTCGTACAGCACAACGTCGAACGAATCGAGGAGTTTCACCAACGATTCGTAGTATTTCGCATCACCAATGTGTACGACGCCCACAAGCGCGACCGTCGGGCCCACGCCGTCAGGACGCCGATAGAACCGCGTCGCTGTTTCGAAGGTCGTCACTCCATCAATCATGCGTGAGCGCATGAATGGGCTGTCGTCTGCGCGCGCGGCCGAAGTGATCGCGATGGTCGTCGCGATGGTCATCGCGAAGGTCGTCGACATGGACGCCGGCAAGGACGCCGGCATGGCAGTCGCCAACGCGAAAGCGTGCATCATTCGAAGCACGCGCGTCTGTCTCATTTCTTCACCGACCAGTTTCGAGTCGGCCCAAGCCCCTGCTTCGCCGCGCTGACGATCGCTTCGAATCGACCGAGTGCGCGCTCCGATTGCGCGCGGAAAATCATGTACGGAAACAACGTGCCAAGTGCAATGATGAGCCCCGCAGCCGTCGTGATGAGCGCCTCAGCGATACCCGCAGAAACATCGCGTGGATCAACGAGCGTGCGCGTTCCACCGAGCAGTTCGAACGACTGGATGATGCCCGTGACCGTGCCGAGAATGCCGAGCATCGGGCTCGCAGTAATGATCGACGAGAGCACGCCGCTGAAGCGGTCGGTCTGCCCGCGCAAATCCTCGATGACCTCGACCGCCGTCGAATCGTCGGGACCGTCGTCGAGCATTCGCCGAGCGAGTTGGTCGTAGATGTTGCCCGGTTGGTCGATCAACTCCTCCGCTTTCGAACGGTCGCCATTGCGAAATGCTCGCAGAATCTTGCGGTATCGCTGCGTCTCGCGGTTTGAATGCAACCGTGTCCAGAACCAAATGCGTTCGAGCGTAATTGCAAGAGCGACCACGCTGACCGCGAACAGCGGCCACATGACGAAGCCGCCGCGATCGAGAAGAGAGAAGAGGTCCCAGTCGGCCATTGAGCAAGGCATACTACCGCGAGTCGTGCGCACGATGACTGCGCGGCTTTCGCTACATTGGTCGCTATGTCAGGCCCTTCTACGACCGCTCCCATCGCACCGCTCGATCCGATGCTTCTTGAGAGCGTCGAATCTGCTCTCGCTCGATTCTTGGAGGAGGCGGAACTGCCAAGTAACCTGCGTGCGGCATGCCTTCACGCAGTGCTTGCCGGCGGCAAGCGGTTGCGACCGATCCTTGTCCTCGAATCAGCGTGCGCGGCGGGCGGCTCGTCCCACTCAGACAATTCCAGCAGCGATGCGATCCACGCCGCGATCCACGCCGCGATCCACGCCGCGATGCCTGCCGCCATCGCGATCGAGTTCGTCCACGCATTCAGCCTCGTCCACGACGATCTGCCCGCGCTCGACAACGACTCGATGCGCCGCGGGAAGCCGACATGCCACGTCGCGTTTGGTGAAGCGATGGCGATTCTTGCCGGCGACTGTCTTCTTGCACTTGCTCCCGTCGCCGCGGCGCGCGCGCGCCACAATGTGGCGGAGATTCAGCGTGAACTCATGTCGGCCACTGTCCGCATGATCGCAGGTCAGGTGTACGACACGCTCCAAGGCTTCCCCGAAGGCCTTCCGGCAGCGAGGCAGGTCGAACTGGTGCATCACAACAAGACGGGCGCGCTGCTCGAGGCGTCGTGTCGAATGGGCGCGCTCGCGGTCAACGCGAACGCGGAGGCTCTCGACGGACTGACGCGCTTTGGCCGCGCGACAGGCTTGATGTTCCAAATCGTCGACGACTTGATCGACGCGACCCAGACCGCCGAGCACGCAGGCAAAGCGACGGGGAAAGATGCGGACGCCGGAAAATTGACCTACCCCGGTGTCCATGGCATTGAGGGAAGTCGTCGTGAAATCGCGCGATTGCGCGCAGAAGCCGAGTCGGGCCTGGCAACTCTCGGCGCCCGAGGCGACCGATTGCGCGCACTTCTCGACTTCCTCGCGACGCGAACGCGCTAGTCGACTGAGAGAGTTGATCGCCGCCCGCAAGCCCGCGACGAAACCACTTCTTCACGTCCCGAAATCCACGATTCCCGACCTCTTGGGCGGGTTGCTGCATCGGCCTCCGATATCATCGCCGAACTGTCATTGGCGAGCGACGGACTGCTCGCCGCTTCGACGCCGCTGAGCGCGGCGCCGCCCGAGTTTCTGGTACCTCCTGTGACCAATCGCATTCTTCCCACGCTTTCGTCGCCCGAACTCCTCCGCCATCTCTCGATGGACGGTCTGCGTGAACTCGCAGCCGAAATGCGGGCTGCCATTTGCGAACAAGTGGCGAAGTCGGGCGGTCACCTCGCACCGAACCTCGGCGTGGTTGAACTGTCGATCGCGATGCACCGCGTGTTCGATTTCTCGCACGATCGCTTGCTCTTCGATGTCGGTCACCAGTGCTATCCGCATAAGTTGCTCACGGGACGCTATCCGCTGCTCTCAAAGTTGCGTCAACGCGACGGCATGGCGGGCTTCCCTGAGCCGCGTGAAAGCGCGTTCGACCTCTTCTCCGTTGGCCACGCAGGCACCGCGATTTCAACGGCCGTCGGCATGGCGCGTGGTGACACGCTCAATGGCGAGGGCTTCAGCGAAACGAATCCCAATGGACGCCGTGTGGTTTCGATCATCGGCGACGCTTCGATTGTGAACGGCGTTGCGCTCGAAGGGCTCAACAACGCTGGCACGTTGAAGCGGCAATTCTTGGTGATTCTCAACGACAACGGCATGTCAATCGCGAAGCCGCAAGGCGCCGTTGCTGCGTACTTCGATCGCTTGCGTCTTTCGCACACCTATGGCGAATTCAAGCGCGCGGCGAAGGAATTCTCGAAGCACGTTGTCGGCGGCAAGGCGATGGCCGACGTCTATCACAAACTGGGTGAACTCTCGAAGACCTGCATCAGCGAAGATGCGTGGTTCGAGCATTTCGGGCTGGTGACGGTTGGCCCTGTGGATGGCCACGATCTTCCGTCGCTGATTGATGTCCTCAACGAAGCGAAGCACTTCGATCGCCCGATGGTGTTGCACGTCAAGACCGTCAAGGGCAAGGGATTCGCGTTCGCTGAGGGCGACTCGACCACGTTCCACTCGCCGAGCCCGTTCCGCATGATGAACGATGACGGCGAAGAGCTCGTCAGCGAAGGTTGCCGCGTCGAATTGAAGAAGTCGGCGCGCAGTTTCACAGGTGCGTTTGGAGAGATTCTCGCGGACTTGATGACGCGCGATACGAAGGTTGTTGCGTGCACCGCTGCGATGCCCGACGGCACGGGTATCTCGAAGGTCAGCAGCAAGTTCCCAGATCGCGTGTTCGACACGGGAATCTGCGAAAGCCACGCCGCCGACATGATGTGCGGCCTCGCGAAGACTGGTTGGAAGCCGTTCTTTGCGGTGTATTCGACGTTCCTCCAGCGCGCGTTTGACCAGTGCTTCCAAGAGGCTGCGCTGCAAGGTTTGCCGCTTCGTTTGTGCCTTGATCGCGCGGGCTTCGTAGGCGGCGACGGCGCAGTGCACCACGGCTTCTGCGACGTCGCGTTGCTTGCCACGCTGCCGAAGGCGTGCCTCATGGCTGCGATGGACGAAGCGAGCTTGAAGGCTGCTGTCGAGTTCATGGCCGGATTCGAAGATGGCTTGTCGGCGGTGCGTTATCCACGCGACGCGGTGAGCCCGATGTATGCGTCCGAGCCCTGCCCCGCGTTCCAATTCGGAAAGGCTCGCGCGCTTGTCACGCACACCGATCCGCAGGTCGCGCTCATCGGATACGGCACGAGTGCGATCGACGCGTCGGACGCGGCGCGTGAACTGCTCGCGGAAGGAATTCGCGCGAACGTCTATGACGCGCGCTTCGCGAAGCCAGTGGATGTCGCGCTTGTGCAGAGTTTGGTCGCGCGAGGAATTCCGATCATCACGATCGAGGATCACTCGATTCGCGGCGGCTTCGGCGCGTGCGTCCTCGAAGCGTGCAACGAACACCGCATCGAAACCCGCGGGATCACCCGCTTGGCCATGCCCGATGGATGGGTCTATCAGGGCGAACGCAAGGATCAACTTGCGGAGGTCGGTCTCGATCCTGCGTCGATCGCCGCGAAGGCGCGCGAAGTTGCGCTGAAGCCATCACGCACTGCTGTCGGCGTGTGAGGCGAGGGAGTTCGTTACGGGTGCCCGATGTCTCGAGGTGTGAACGAAGTGAACACCGAGAGCCATCGGAACGCCGGACTTTCGAACGTCAGTTCGTGGCGAACGCGTGAACTGGCACGTCATCCGCTCCGATGGCTGCTGATCTCACTGCGTTCGATCAACAGACATCGGGCACCCGTGCCTTTGGTAGGCGCGGAATGAGCGCGGAGCGTCGTCACACGTCTCGCCACTACCTCCTGCTTCGCACGAGGTAGTGCCACACGAAACGACAGGCGACGCCGAAGTCATCTGCTCAGGCTTCGCTCCGCTCCGCCTTCGTTGAAGCGTCGCGAGCCCTCAAAGACGTCGCGGTCGCCGCTGCGGCGGCGACCTTTTGATGTCATCCACGCCAAAGCGAGCAAGTTGCGAAGCAGGTTGCGAGCGCTCAAAACACCTCGCGAGCGCTCAAGTACGCACGCTCCTTAATGCCGCACATCCTTCGCGCGCCCTGCGCTCATGCGATCAACCGGCATAAACACCAGACTCACGCGCTCCGCGAACAAGCGGCCGAGGCGTTGAATCTCCGCGGAGAGCGCGGGCGTGATGCCACCGGTTGACTTCGTCGCCTCGGCCAATCCTGCGGCGTCCGACTGGAAGTGCCAATCGACACCGACAACCCACGGGCCGAGGCACCACGACGCAAACTTCGCGCCTGGAGTTGAGGCGAGCCCGCGTCCACCTTCGGGAAGCTTCGTCACGCACTCGTCATTCCAGACGACTTGCTCGCCCCACCAACGCTGTCCCGCAAAGAGTGGCTCTTCGCGACCAGCGCCGAGTGAGACTTTCACAACGCCGCGTTCGGTGCATGAACCAACCTCGCCACCGAGCGCGCGCGCGACGAGACGCGAACCCGCGCCGATTGCAAGCACTGGAATCTCGGCCTTCACGGCCTCACGAACAAACGCTTCGATCGCGGGGGTCGAAGCGCCGTTCGACGCACCACCACCGCAAACGATGACACCGTGGACCTCATCGAGATCAAGCGGCATCGAGCCCGCAGTCTGCGCGTCGATGTGCTTGATCTTCTGACCAAACTCGCGCAGCGTGTGCCCGAGGTTCGCCAGAGTTCCGTACGCGTCGAGTTCGAACGAGTAGATCGCCATGTCGGAGAGATCCCGTCTCTATAAGGCCTGATTCGTGCAGGTGACTTGTGCAGAGTGCCGTGCCGGTTTTCGCGTGATCAGACGCGCGGACCAGCGGCGATGACTTCAGCCGTCATCTTGAACTTGCTCTCGTTCTCACGGAACTTCTTCGCAAGTTCGGTCGCCTTCGCGTCGTACGCTGCCTTGTCTGCCCAGGTATTGCGCGGGTTCAAGACTTCCGCAGGCACGCCTTCGACGGCCGTTGGCATCGAGAGACCGAAGATCGGATGCGTTTCGAAGGACGCCTTCGCAAGCGAGCCATCGAGAATGCGCGTGACGAACGTACGCGTGTACGCGAGCTTGAAGCGATGGCCCACGCCGTATGGTCCGCCTGTCCAGCCAGTATTCAAGAGCCACACGTTTGCTCCGTACTTCTTGATGCGCTCGGCGAGCATTTCCGCGTAGACCATCGGGGCGCGCGGGAGGAACGGTCCGCCGAAGCATGGCGAGAAGTTCGGTTGTGGTTCCTTGACGCCTGCCTCGGTGCCCGCGAGCTTCGAGGTGTAGCCATTCAAGAAGTAATACATCGCCTGTTCAGGCGAGAGCTTCGAAACGGGCGGCAGCACGCCGAACGCGTCTGCCGAGAGGAAGACGACGTTCTTCGGGTGACCGGCAACCGATGGGATCTTCGCGTTGGCGATGAACGAAACCGGATAGGTCACGCGCGTATTTTCGGCCTTCTTCGCGCTGTCGTAATCTGGAACGCGCGTGACAGGGTCCATCACGACGTTCTCAAGCACCGAGCCGAAACGAATCGCGTTCCAAATCTCAGGCTCGCCTTCCTTCGAGAGTTTGATGCACTTCGCGTAGCAACCGCCTTCGACGTTGAAGACACCAGCATCGCTCCAGCCGT
Organism: Planctomycetota bacterium; assembly: GCA_046047595.1. Lineage (GTDB taxonomy): Bacteria > Planctomycetota > Phycisphaerae > Phycisphaerales > SM1A02 > QWPT01. The sequence goes on from JBJOHQ010000466.1 coordinate 14,335, forward strand.
GCTCGTCGTCGCCGACGAGGTCGCGGTTTGGATCAGCCGAGAGCGTGGTCTTGCCCGTGCCCGAAAGGCCGAAGAAGAGCGCGACATTCGAAGGATCCTTGCGGTCGACGTTGCACGAGCAGTGCATTGGGAAGACCTTCATGTCGGGAAGGTCATAATTCATCGCGTAGAAGATCGACTTCTTCATTTCACCGGCGTACTCAGTGCCGACGATGACGACCGTCTTCTTCTCGAGGCTCTGCACGATGCCGATATGCGTCTTGAGGCCGAATTCCGCTGGATTCGTGATCTTCATGCCGCAAGCATTGATGATCGTCCAGTCGGCCTTGAACGATGGCATTTCCGCTTCAGGCACATTGATGAAGAGCGTCTTTGCGAAAAGCGAGTGCCACGCCTTCTCGGTGAAGACGCTGACTTTGAGGCGGAACTTTGGGTCTGCGCCGGCGTAACCGTCGAAGCGGAAAACATCGCTCTTGGCACTGAGGTGCTTGAGTGCAGCGGCCTTCAACTTCTCAAAGTGCTCGGGCGAGATGGGCTGGTTGACCTTGCCCCAATTGATGTTTCCGTGGATTCCAGCGGTGTCCTCGAGGAACTTGTCATCGGGGCTGCGGCCAGTGCGCTCACCAGTGTCGCATTGCAACGCTCCGTTGGCGGCGAGCTGACCTTCTCCGCGAGCGAGCGCGAGTTCAACGAGCGTGGCAACGGAGAGGTTGGCGTGAACTTTGGCAGAACCGAACTCAACCGGAAGCGTGGACATGGCCATATGTGGTGATCTCAATCAAAGCAAAAGAATGCAGCGAGCGACACCTCGCCGGAGTCCAGTCGTGGACTGAACCGAGGGGGCGGATACTAGCAGAGCGGCGAACCGCTTTCGCTCCTCAAAACGTCCGAGACCTGCGCTTCAACATCCTCGAGATTGACCAGAAAGCGCATGAGCGGTATTGTTCCGACCTTCCGGAGACCATAGCTCAGTTGGTAGAGCACCGGATTGTGGTTTCGGCTGTCGCGGGTTCGATCCCCGTTGGTCTCCCTTCGTTTGAGCGCGAGCGACTGGCGGGCTGCTGAAGCTTCGCTTCAGGTGCCCGCTTTCGCTCGCTTTGGCGGGTATTGCGTCAAGTTTGGGGGATCGCGACTGGCGGGCTGCTGAAGCTTCGCAGTATTGAGCGCTCGCGACTTGCGGGCGGCTGAAGCTGCGCTTCAGGTGCCCGCTCTCGCTCGCTTTCGTTCACATTGCGCCAGAGGGAGCCGCCGCAGCGGCGACCGCTCAAATTCCAGCCGCCGCAGCGGCGACCGCGAGAAGAACCCGAAACGATTAGCCTGTTCGCATGCGATTTCATGCGCTTCAAACGAATCCCGCTTGGATGGATATCGCGGCGAACCGAGTTGCGATCAACGCGCAAGTCTCGGAACTCAACCCCGACGCCGGCGACTTCATCCTGCTCCCCGAAATGTGCGAAACGGCGTGGACCTCAGACTCCGCGCTCTGTCGCGCCGCTTTCGAGCGTGATGGTTGGAACTCCGTCGCGTGGCTCACGGACCTCGCGCGCCGTACGGGCTGCTGGGTTCAGGCGGGCCTCGCGCAACCTGTCGAAGGCGGAAAGTTGGCCAACACGGTCGCGGTCCTCTCGCCAGAGGGCGTCTGCAAAGCCATCTATCGCAAGAACTTCCTCTTTCCAAGCGAACGCGAGAGTTACTTGCACGGCACACATCTCACGCTTGTCGATCTCGGACTGGTCACCATTTGCCCGCTCATCTGTTACGACCTTCGGTTTCCGGAACTCTGGCGCCTCGCCGCGCGCGCTGGAGCGGAAGTGTTCACCGTGAGTTCTTCGTGGCCGGCACTTCGGCACGAACACTGGCGAGCTTTGCTCGTCGCGCGCGCGATCGAGAACCAAGCAGCAGTTGTGGCGAGTAACCGCGTCGGCAACGACCCGTCGCTTCAATACAGCGGCGGCTCCGTCGCGATCGATCACCTTGGCAATCGGGTGCATGAATGCGGGAGCGAACTTGAGTCCGCATCTTTGGGTTTCGATCGCGGGTCGTTCAACGAGTGGCGTGCGAAGTTTGGCGCACTGCGTGACACGCGCGCATCGCTTCTCGGATCCATCGAGGTGACGCGCTGCTGACATCCGCGCGAGTCGCCGTGGAGTTTTCTCGCGCCCATGATTCTGCGGATTTTTCGCACGAATGACCGAACGGCCCGCATCGAACTTCACTCTCGCTACATTGCGTCCACGTCGGTTGGATCCGACGCAGGGACTGATTGATGAACAACGATCGACATGGAGAGTCGTGCGCGCGTGATGTTGGCGCACGCGTCGATACAAATATCCAGCCGCGCGAAGCGTCGAGCGAACCGTCGCGAAAGCCTTCGCGTTCCGACGCGCGATCAAACGCGTCGAGCAATGCGCGCGCCGTGCAGCACGCGGCCAAGCGTTCAAATACTCAAGCACCCGAAGCATTGACGAGCGATTGGAACACCTATCGCTCTGCGCTTCTTCGCCGCTTTTTCCGCGATGCGGGCGCACTTGCCTCGCGATACCGCGTCGGTGGCGAAGACCTCGTTGCCCATGTGCGTCGGTTGAATCAACCGTTGCTTGATCGCGGCGCTCTCATCAAGCCAGTCGTATGCATTGGCGATCTCACCGTCGCTGCGGCATGCTGCCTCGGCCGCGCGAATGCGATGAATGATCTTTGGATCTACGCCGAGCCATCGATGACGCGTGCCGCGATGGCGCGACTTCCCGAGACACTCGCACTGACATGGACCCGTCGGTATTGGACGCAACTCGAGCGGGCGTCGCGTGAGGAAGACGGCCGAGGCATTGCGCGCTACGACGGCTCGCGGCCAATCCGCCTTTGGATCGTTGAAGAACTTCTCGGAACGCTCGAGGTCGAGCGCGCCGCTGGTCGCCTCACGATTCGCCGCGAACAACTCGGACGTCCCGCCGCGCTTCGACTCGTCGGCGAGCAGCTCGCGTGATCCATGATCAAACGACGATCAAGCGACGAGCAAACGGGCGTTTGTCGCGTGTTTGCGGTTGAGTTTCAGTGCGAGTGAATTTCGTCGCCGCGCTTGCGTGGCGTGCGCAATGAGTATTCCTCCCCCTCGCAGAACACGGACAAATCAGCGCAAAAACAAACCGAGGCCCGCAGTGCGGACCTCGGTTTCATGCCAACTCCCGGACTTGAACCGGGGACACTCGCATTTTCAATGCGATGCTCTACCAACTGAGCTAAGTTGGCGTCGCCTTGCGGCGGTCGGGAAGAGTAGCGAAACGGCGCATGGTGTCAAGTTGCGCAGTCACTCGGTATCGCCACGACTTGGATTCGCCGCCCGGAACGACCGCAGTTGAACCACCCCGCTCATGCCGCGCGGCGGAAACCCTCTGGGAGTGCGTCGTCGCCAAGCCCCTTCTCTGAACCTCGCACGGGGTACTGATGGGCGAGAAGTCGAGCGAGCGTCTCGTCTTCCGCGACTTCAAACTGCACGGCCATACCGAGCACGCGAGTTGCGAATCGGACCGCGCGCGGCAACTGCTTCCGACTCGTCGCGGCGATCAAGTAACCATCATCAAGGCGAAGCGGCACGATGCCGAATTGCCATGCTTGGCGGCGAATGACGAGTTCACGCGCGTCATCGTCGATGCCACGATCGGCGTCGAAGAGCGTCGCGCGATCCTGCATTTGCTCAATCCAAACACGCTCGATCGTGTCGGGCGATACCGCGAACATGCGTTCCGCGATCGTGCCGAACGGCTCGTTGGTCGCTTCTTGTTCTTCGAGAATCGCCTCGACTTGAGCAGGCTTGAGGACTCCGAGACGGACGAGCATTTCACCAATTCGCATCGATCGACTCCCAAGACAGTGCTTGCGTGTTTGGCCAGCGTTCGTGACCGGAGCATTGGAACAGCCCAATGCTCGCTCGGCGCACAACATTCTCAGCGCACAAGGTTTTCAGCACACATGGTTTTCAGCGCACAAGGTTTTTGAGCGCACAAGGTTTTCAGCACACAAGGTTTGATGACCTCGTCCACTCCGCCCCTTGCGTCGGCGTTTGACAGAACGCGTGTTCGTCTGAGTGGCTGCTCTTCGGCGATTCCTGCCGAATGCTCCTCGCACAATCGTTACGACGTGCATGCGTCGACTTCGCACGCGCTTCGACTCGCCCGAGCGCCCCCCCCACTTGCGTGCTCGAACGCCTCCGCCGATAAATCTCGCATGGCGCGCGCCGTGCACGATCATGACGACCTTCGCCGTCTTGTTGAAAGACTGCTTCGATCCTTTGCGAAGCACCACGATTCGTGGGCGACGCTGATCGAGCCTGCAAGCCTGCGCGCATTCCGCCGCCGCTTGGACGAGTCGTCGGAACTCTTCCGAGAGCGCGCCGCGGAAGCGCAACCGACAAAGTCACCGAACGCTCGCGAAGAGAAGACGAGCCCAACCGATGCGCGACTCGATCGTGTTCGAACGATTTGCGCTGAATGCCTCGTCGCAGAACGCCTGCTCCTTGCCGGCTGTGAAGTTGAGTACGAAGTCGAGACACCGTCGGGGCGACACGTCGATTTCCGCGCGTGGCGCGATGGCGCGGCGCTCGACATCCACGTGAAACGCGCCCCACAGCCGACGCTTCGCGACACACCCGCGGTCGTTCCAAATGCGTGGCGAACGATCGAAACCGTGCAGCGCAATCTCGTCGTAGCGCTTGCCCTCACGCGGAACCTCCGCGGGCGCGCACTGCACGCCGCGCTCGATGAGGCGTTTGCCTTTGTCGAACAAGCATCGGTTGGCGATGAAGTCGCGTTTCGCGATGCCGAAGCACGCACGGCCGCGCGACTCCGCGCGATCGCTCCGAGTACGTCCGGCCACGTCGAACTTGTGCCAGACCACTCCGCGAGTTTCGATAGTCATGTGCCGCGCTTCCAAGCCACGCTGCGCAAAGCGTTCGCGCAGTTCATGCCGCGCAGCGAGAACGTCATCGTTGTGTGTGGATCGACGGGCGGATTCGAAGCGTTTGCAACCGCGTTGCTCGGTTCGCACATCGAGCGCTGGGACAAGAAGCCCCGCGTTGGAGAACTCATGGCCTATGGCCGCGGCGGCGACGGCTTCTGGTCGGGCGCGATGCGCAATCAATCACGCATCGCGATCTATTGGGCGCTTGAACGCAACGCACAACCGCTGGTTTTTCTGCGTGAACCGTCGGTTGCAACCGAACGCGCGAAGGCGGCTGTCGCGCTCGCACGCAAGATTTTTGCGTAACGACGCGCCGAAACGCGCATCAAACCACTGATGAAAACACTCACGATTCGACGTCGTCGACGAGGTGCGGCGGCTTTCGCTTGCCGCTGCCCCAGCCTGTGCGCTTTGGACGCGCTTCGACTCCGTCGACGAGGAATTCGCCCATCGGAAGCAACGCTTCGATTTGCCGATCGCCGATCTCAACATCGAGTTCGACCGCTTGGCCGTGCAGTGGATCGTCGACGTAACGGCGCTCATGCACAACGCAGCGCTTTTCAACCGCGTCGATCAATCGCGCACTCGCAATCGGAATGCGCAACGTACGCCGCTCAACGCCGCCTGCAACCAACGCAAGCACACGCGCGCGCAACTCATCGAATCCTTCGCCCGTCAATGCGCTGATCGCGATCGCACCTGGCTCGCGCTCTTGCCACTCGGCAGCCGTTCGCAGTGAAGCACGTTCGTCGTGATGGAGCGTCGCCAAGCGGTCGCACTTGTTGAGTAAGAGAATGCGCGGCTGCGTATTCGCACCAACATCATCGAGAACTTCGCGCACCGTTTGAAGTTGCGCTGGTGCTTCGCGATCACTTGCATCGAGCACGATCAGCAACGCGTGCGCGTGGATGGCGTCTTCGAGCGTTGCACGGAAACTTGCAACCAAGTGGTGCGGCAAGTCGCGAATGAATCCGACGGTGTCCGAGAGGAGCACGGCATTTGCGCCGCCAACATTCCACCGCTCAACGCGCGTCATCAGCGTCGCGAAAAGTTTGTCCGCGGCGTACGCGCCACCGCGCGTGAGTGCGTTGAAGAGCGTGCTCTTGCCAGCGTTCGTATAGCCGACGATGCCAACGGTGAAATGTTCCGCGCGACGCTCAGCCACCTCGCGCGCTTTGCGCACTTGGACGTCTTCGAGTTCGCGCTTGAGAGCAACGAGTCGCCGCGAAACCAATCGACGGTCGATTTCAAGTTGCTGTTCACCCGGACCGCGCGTACCAACGCCGACTGGCGCACCGCCAGTGACTTGCCCGAGGTGCGACCACATCGCGCGAAGTCGCGGGGCCGTGTATTCGAGTTGCGCAATCTCGACTTGAAGTTGCGCTTCGCGCGTCGTCGCGCGATTGGCGAAAATGTCGAGAATCAACTCGCTGCGATCAATGACCTTG
>JBJOHQ010000467.1:0-4003 GCA_046047595.1 Planctomycetota bacterium
CCGCGGCGGCATCTTCGCGATAGGAAGGTGTCGTCGGCTCGGGCGGACGCTTCCAGAGTTCAAGCGAAACTTCTGCTTCGAGTGCGTCGAGTTCGGTATCGAGCCGCGTCTTGTACTCAGCACGCCAGGGCGCCACGAGTGCGAGCATTGGCCCCGCGATGAACGCGAACAGACGCGTCTGCGCAGGCGCCGAACTGAGATCGATCCCGTTGGGGCCGTAGAACGCCTCCAGCGCCGGCGATGCAAGCAGCAAACCATCTCCCGCGCCATCGTCAGAGAAGGACCGCTGCAATTGATCGTCGAGCACGGCGCGCGTTGTGCGGAGATCAAAGCCGATCGGGCCGTCCCCGATCCAACCGACAACGGTGTCGAGCCGCGCCAACTGCGCGTCATCAAACGCGGCCGGATTCATGCGCAGCACATGGCAGACCTCGCGCCATGTCCATGCGCGCAGCGTGATCGCAGCGATCTGTGCGATCGGCGTCGCACCTTCGCCCGCCCGATCCGCGAACTCCATGCACACCTTCAGGCTGTCGACCGCGCGGGCACCTTCACCGCGATGTGCAGCATGCCGTGCATCGAGCAGAAACAGATTCGCGAGATCGATGAAGAGCCTCGGACTGCACTCGTCGAAACTCGCCATCGGCGCGTCGTCGGTCGCAGCATCCTTTGGCTGGGCTGCGGCTCCCGCCTCATCGGACGGGCCTGCTTCCCAACCATGTGGCAATCCGAAGAACCGAGCCGTGCGCTCATCGAACCTTCGTACGGGTCGCAATCCGAAGGGCGCTTGCGGCGCCAACTCGCGAAGACGCGCCATCATCGGCGCGCTCTCCTCGAGCATCCACGCGCCCAACTGCCAACCCCAGTCCTCTGGCCATTTGGCGTTCAGTCCTTCGAAGACGAGCGCGTCCGGCTCCCACACCGCTTTCAAAGCGCGTGCACCTCTCCCACTGCCCTCCGCTGCACTCAAGCGGAGTTCATCTGGGAGCACGACTGCAGCATCCAGCCACGACTGGTCGCACGGCACGCACTCGGGCCGATCGAACCACAGGAGATCGATGTACTTCGGATAGGTCGGTTGCGGTGAGGAAGCGGTCGAGGCATCGACGTGGGCCTCAAGCCCGACATCAAGCCCCACATCGCGCCCGAGCGCGCGGCGCCAACCTTCTTCGCCCGACACGCGCACGGTCGGCGTGAGCGTCGAGTACCACCACGCGATGAGGAGGTATGCCCCGACGAGGCAGAGCGCGGCGATCAACAGCACCCAACCAACGCGATACATGCGCCGCAGGAGCGGCCGCCGATCGAGCGGATCGAAGGGTGCACCAGAATCGCTCGTCGAGCGCGACATGCCGTGAGAATACCTCGCACCTCCGAGTCGGAAGCAGGACGTGCCGCGAGGTGCTTCCCGCCCGATCTCAGCCATCGATCCACTCGACCCGCGACACGCAATCGGCCGATAGACGCGCCGTGCTGCGCGAAATCACGCATTCCTCTGGGCCTGTCGTACTCACCAGCGACCTTCTTTCGCGCGCGGGGTTTGCCCACGCGTTTTCGACGCGCCTCGGCGGCGTGAGTGCGCCGCCCTTCGATGCGTTGAATCTCCAGAGTGTGCAGGCGAACGCGCGCATCGCGGAGGGTGAACCGCGCGACAGCGACGCGTTCATTCGCGAGAACCACGCGCGATTCGCAGCAGCCGCAGGGCTTGCGCGCGACGCGGTCGTCGTTGATGTGAGCCAGGTGCACGGCTGCACGGTCGTCGCTGCACACGACGCGGCGCGCGAACGCGTTCCCGCCGACGCGATCACGAGCGCACGCGGAGGTCACGCGATTCTCATTCGCATCGCCGATTGTGTGCCTGTACTCCTTGCGTGTCCGCGGACGGGTGCGGTCGCCGCCGTGCATGCGGGATGGCGCGGCGTTGTTGCTGGGATCGTGCCCGCAGCGATCGATGCGCTGCGCACACTCGGATGCGCGCCGAGCGAACTACTCGCCGCGGTCGGTCCGTCGATTTCGGTGCGGCACTTCGAGATCGGCCCTGAAGTTGCGGAAGAACTCACGCGCGCAGATCTCGGCGCGTGCGTCGCCGCGCCGGGCGTTCACGCAACAGCAGGGAGAGAACCGAAGCACCACGCGGATCTCGTGCTCGGCGTACGGCTGCAACTCGAACGCGCGGGCATCGCGCGCGCAAACATTGACGCGGAGCCACCGTGCACCTACGCCGATCGCGCGCGCTTCCACAGTTTCCGCCGCGACGGCGCGCGAAGCGGCCGACTCGCCGCACTCATTGCGCCGCTGGCGTAGGTTCGGGAGCTCGCGCCTCTGCGGCCTTCGTAACACGATCCCAGCCCGCGGCGCCCGACTTCCACCACACGCGGATGAAGTCGCCGTCGGTCTCCATCGAGGCGTTTGCGTCGATGTCGACGACTGGTTGTGTCGGATCGAGCGCTTGATTCGCGGCGACCGTCGAATTCGTGCGGAGCGTGAATCGATCGCTTTCTTTCGATGCGGCACCACCTTGGGCGTATCGATCCGACTGCGCGGCACGGAGTGAGACAAAGCGATTCTTCGAACGCTGCGCGAGTTCCTCACTCGTCACGGTGTCGAGATCAACTTCCGGCGGCTTCCAAAGCGCAGGGCGTGCGCGATCATCAAGCGCATCGGAACCTGCGTCGTAGACGAGCGGTCGACCATCAACGAGCGCGTATTTCCACGGAATGCGCTTGAAACTCGCCGATTCAATCGGCTGACCGATGAAGGCGACGAGTTCCGCAAGATCGTTCGGGAATCGCGCGTTCGCGCGACGGAATCGCTCGATGCCGATTGCCGCCACTGCGGTGTTCGCACGAGCCCGCGCAGCCCAACCCATCGTGGCCGCGCGATCAAGCGCAGGAAACAGCAGTTTCACAAGCGCGAAGCGCGCGTCTTCCGAATCGATACGGGCACCCGCTTCCTTCGCGAGTCTCTCTGATTCTTCGCGCGTCGGTGCTTTTGTCGCCGCGATGAAGCGATCCATGTGCGCGTTGTAGTTGTTCATCGTTTCGCGACGACTCGGGAGGATCGCCGCAGCGGCGGGTCCAGCGAGAAATCCGCCAGTTAATGTGAGCAAATTCTCGCGAGGTTCATCGCCAAACGGCGCGCGCATCTCACCGCCAATCGTCGTGAGCAGCGCGGAGTACGCGTGCGCGAGCGGAATGCCGTCGCCGTTTCCATCGTCGCTGTAACAGCGCTGCACGAGATCGTCGAACATCAAGCGTTCACTGTTGATCGCGCGCGCCATGTCGACGTTGTTTGCCGCGAAGATCGCAGAAAGCCGCGCAAGATTCTCATCGCTCAAACTCTCAGCATGATTCTCAATCGCGGAAATGACGGTGTTCGCCATCAGTTCACGGATCGAGACCTCAACGAGTTCTGAGATGAGCAAGGCCGTTTCGCCAGCGTGACCCGCGGCGGCGTTCGTCGCTTCAATGTCGGCCATGAAGTCGGCGACGCGGCCATCAGCGATCGCAAGCGCCGCGTCGGCGCAGAGCAACCTCGCACTCGCACGCAGCACGCTGAGTTGCGGCAAGAGCACACTCAGAAGCGTGCCGGAAAATGGAGAGCTTGAGGTGGAGGATCCGGAAGGATCGCCGGTGTCGTTGTCGCTCGCGATCTGGAAGAAACGCGCGGCGTCGGTATCGCGCCAACCCGTCGCCGTCACTTCGAATCCGAGCGCTGGGCGATCCTTCACCGCGCGGAGGATCGAGATTTCATCTTCGATTTCGGCGAGTACCGCGCGTGTCTCTTCGCGCGCCGCCGCATCGTGCTCGAGTAGCGGAAGTGATCGCTCGATGCGATCGATCGGTCCTGCGAATCGCGCCGAGTCGTAAACGCCCTGTCCGTCGCCGAGCGCCTTGATGTAGACATCGAGCGCGCGACCTTCGGGTCCCGCTTTCGGAACCTGCGCGTTGATTGCTTGCACGCCATCAAACGCAATCACCGGCTGCTTGAAGTAGAGCAGCGT
>JBJOHQ010000468.1:0-3044 GCA_046047595.1 Planctomycetota bacterium
GTTTTCGTTTCTTCACACCTCTCGTCATTCTCATCTCGTCATTCTCGCGTGCTTCATTCCGATCACGCAACGCACGCACAGCAAGTACGACCTAGGCAATCATCATGAGCATCCACAGCAGTCTCAAGACCAAGTCCGGCGCCCTCAATCAGCACCGGAACGTCCTCACCCGCGACGAGCGCGTCGCCAAGCTCACCGAGAGCGAGCGATTCACCCACGGCAAGACCTCGCCGCTCGGCCTCCCGAAGGTTTTGAGCATCAAGGTTGCTGCTGGTAAGAAGCCAAAGAAGGAAGTCGCGGCTGCGGCTGACGCGAAGGACGACAAGAAGAAGAAGTAATCACTTTCTTCGCTCGAAGCGGTGGAACGACAAGTTCCGACGACGGCTTCGAACTGTTCGTCCCGCACCCTTTGATGATGTGGCATACTGCAACGCCTTCGGTTTTCGCCGAGGGCGTTGTCTTTCGCTCGCGAGTTTTGCGCGTGAAGTTCGCGCGACGCATGTGTGCCTGATGTTCGCTTCCGACGATCGCCCCAGAGGTATCGATGAGTCACTCCGCCGCCAGCCACCCGTCTTCTCAACATGCCTCACACGACGCGACCTCGCGTCTTGATGTTGCAGGGCTTCTCTCGCACAAGGCGCGTTCCATCGATGCGAGCGGCATTCGCAAGGTCTTCGACCTTGCGGCGCATTTGAAGGATCCGATCAATCTCTCGATCGGCCAGCCCGACTTCCCAGTGCCCGATGTCCTCAAGCGCGCGGCGATCGAGGCGATTGAGCAGAACCGCAACGGCTACACGCAGACGCAGGGCTGCCCCGAACTCCTCCACGCGATCTGGCAGCGCCTCGGAAGCGAAGTGGGCTGGACGCATGATGCGAAGCACGGACTCTCCGCGATCGTGACCAGCGGAACTTCGGGAGCACTGGTGCTCGGCATGATGTGTCTGCTCAACGAAGGCGACGAAGCGATTGTGCCCGATCCCTACTTCGTGATGTACCCGCAACTCGCGGCCCTCACGGGCGGCAAGATCGTTCTCTGCGACACATACCCCGACTTCCGCATGACGGCGGAGCGGATCGAGAAACTCATCACGCCTCGTACCAAATGCGTGCTCGTGAATAGCCCAGGAAACCCGACGGGCGTGGTGCTCACTGGGCGCGAGATGTCCGACATCGTCGACCTCTGCCGCGCGAAGGGCATCCTGCTCATCTCGGACGAAATCTACGACGAGTTCACGTTCAGCGAGTTCCGTGAGAACGACCGATTCCCAACACCCGCGTCGATGACGAAGGATTGCCTTCTCATCCGCGGATTCGGCAAGACCTACGGCTGCACGGGTTGGCGTCTTGGGTATGTCGCTGGTCCGCACGAAATCGTGCAATCCATTGCGAAGTTGCAGCAGTACACCTACGTCTGCGCGCCGAGCATGGCGCAATATGCAGCTGCGAAGGCGTACGAAGTCGACATGCGTCCGTGGGTTGATCGCTTTGAGAAGCGGCGCGACACGGTGCTGGAAGCGTTTGATGGAGTTGCGAACGTCGCGCGGCCAGGCGGCGCGTTCTATGCGTTCGTCGAAGTGCCGCCGGCACTGGGAATCACCGCGACGCAATTCGTCGAGCGCGCGATCGAGCAGAGTGTGCTCGTGATTCCTGGCAAGGTCTTCTCCACGCGCGACACGCACTTCCGTTTGTCGTTCGCTGCGAAGGAAGAAACGCTCGCGCGCGGGCTTTCGATCTTGCGCGGACTGATGAAGACTTGACGACCGCGCGTCATCGCGCGTCAGTTTTGAACTTCACCCACCATCGAAAGAAAAACCGCTGTCCGGATTGTGGTCCAGAGCAGCGGCGGGTGGATGGCCAGATTTTGGTGGCTGATTCGCGTGAGCGTTTCAGCACCCAATTCATCTGCCAAATCCTGTGGCGAGTTCACTCTTGCTGTCAGAAATTCGACAGGTCGCCCGCGTTTGGGCGTCGGTTCTTCCAGTTGTTCCGTTTGGGCGTTCTGGGCCGTCGAGGCTCGCGCGCGGACGGCCTCAAAACGCCAACACCCCGCGCGAGGCGGGGTGTCGGTCTTTGAAATTTGATTGGCGATGTGCGCAGTTTTACGCGCGCATCTGAATCATTCGCCCTTCGGCTTCGCCGAGGGAGCGTTCTGGTCGTTCGAGCCGAGCTTGACGCCCGCGCCTGGAGGCGGAACGGCTTCGCCGGTTGGGCGGATCTGATCGGCTTGGATTTCGGTCGTGCCGCTATCACCGCAGCCGGTGAGGAGGACGCAAGCAGAGATGCAGCCGAGAGCGAGGAGGGTCTTCATGGAATTTCCTTTCTGAAGTGTGATATCAAACAACTTGACTGTTGAAGGCGCGTCGAGCGTGGACACATGTGCGCCCGTGCCCGACTTGCCTACCCACGATCGGGAAGATGGAGGAGTGGACTATAAAGTCTCGGAAACTTCTTTGCGCGTGGACCGATTCGGCGGTTGAGATTCGTGGGCGCTGGTTCGGAGGAGAGCGCCGGCGTTCGGAGTTCTCCATCGGCTGCGGACGAATTTCTCAAGAACCGGTCTTCGGCGCATCGGCTCGCAGGCGGGCTGGGGCGTTGCGTGGGGCAAGCCAACGCCATTGCGTGTGGTAGGTCTCATCGTTGTCGGCGACGCCGACGTTGAGGGTGAGATCCTCAAGGCGGGTTCCCTCGGGGAGCGCCGCGGCCGAGAGATCAAGCGTCAAACTCCAGCCTGTTGGGGTGTTCAAGAACGTGGCGCCAACGAGGTCGGTTTTTCCAAGCCGCTTGCCGTCCGCGGCGAGCGTCTCGACGACCGGAGCGTTGGTGGTGGAGTCGAAGGTGACGAGGTACTCGCGGCCTTCCGCGCCTTCGCCGAGCGAGACGCGCACACCGTCGCCGAGTGGATCATCAAGCCGCGATTTCGTCGAGCCTGGATTGGCATCAGGTGAGAGTCGTTGATCGGTGGCGTCGATGCGCATCGAGAGCGCCGACGCGCTGGTGCGGGCGAAGCGCAGACGCGCGCTTGGTTCGCCCGTGTCGTATTCA
>JBJOHQ010000469.1:0-5419 GCA_046047595.1 Planctomycetota bacterium
CGTCGTCCGCTGCGTTCGGCCGCAGCTGCGACGCGCGCGCGCACGTCGTCGTAACGCTCACGCAAGGTGCGAGTGTCTTTCATCGGGGCAACCGCAGTCGATGACGCATCTGACGAAGCGTCTTTCGCTTTCGCTGCACCCTTCGTCGTTGCTCGTGAGGTCCCGGCCATGCGCGAAGGGAGCGTAGCCAACATGCGCGTGGCGCACAAGCGGAAGTTCGCTAGGCTTTCGTCTATGACTGGAACGAACGGGACGCACTCCTCGCCCATTTCGAACTCGCCCACTTCGAACTCGCCCACTTCAACTTCGCACGCTGCGCGACTCGTAAACACGCCGTGCGTACTGATCGTGCGCGACGGTTGGGGTCAGTCGCCGCATCGAGAGCGCGATGCGACCAACGCCGTGCTCATCGCGAAGACGCCTGTCGATGCGATGCTCGCGCGCGACTATCCACGCACGCTCATCGCGACGTCGGGTGAAGATGTCGGCCTCCCGATCGGCCCCGAGGGCCCCGTGATGGGGAACTCCGAGGTCGGTCACCAGAACATTGGCGCCGGCCGCATCGTCGATCAGGAGTTGATGCGGATCACGAATGCGATTCGCCGCGGCGACCTCGCGCGGAACCAAACCTTGCTCGCGATGGTCGCGCATGTGAAGCGCACCGGCGGGCGACTGCACTACCTCGGCCTCGTTTCCGATGGCCAAGTCCACAGCGACCTCGCGCATCTCCTCGCGCTCGTCGATTTCGCGCGCGCAGCGGGTGTCGCGCGCGACGCGCTCGTGATTCATGCCATCACCGACGGCCGCGACACCGCGCCCGCGTCGGCGGTTGGCTACCTCCGCACACTCGAATCGCACCTCAAAACTGCGGAAATCGGCCGCGTCGCGACCGTCATGGGTCGCTTCTACGCGATGGACCGCGACCACCGCTGGGAGCGCGTCGAAGCCGCGTATCGCGCGCTGACCGAGCCTGTCGAACGCCGTGCGACCTCGGCGATCGCCGCGGTCGAGGCCTACCACGCGGCCCCAAGTGATCCGTCGCGCAAGAGCGACGAATTCGTCCTTCCGACTCAAATCGGCGACGCGGCCGCGATCGCGTCGTCGCGCATCGCCCCGGGCGACGCGGTGCTCTTCTTCAATTTCCGCGGCGACCGCCCGCGCGAACTCACGAAGGCGTTCGTCCTCGACGACGCAGCGTGGCGGAAGGTCGAGCAGGCGGGCGAGAAGGGCGGTTTCGACCGCGGCGCGCGGCTCAGCGACCTCTTCTTCGCCACGCTTGCTGAGTATGAGAAGGGGCTCCCCGTCGAACTCGTCTTTCGCCGCCCCGAGAAGATGGCGAACATCCTCGGCGCGTGGCTCGCCGCGCACGGCGTGCGGCAGTTTCGCTGCGCCGAAACCGAGAAGTTCCCGCATGTCACCTTCTTCTTCAACGACTATCGCGAGGAGCCGTTTGAGGGCGAGTCGCGCGTGATCGTGCCGAGTCCGAAGGATGTCGCGACCTACGACCTCAAGCCTGAGATGAGCGCGGCGGGCGTCCGCGATGCGGTGCTCGCGCGGCTCGCGGCGCCCGATTGTGAGCCAGTCATCATCGTGAACTTCGCGAATGGCGACATGGTTGGTCACACGGGAAGTCTCGCCGCCACCGTGCGCGCGATCGAAACGGTCGACGCATGCGTTGGTGCCATTCTCGACGCGACGCTTGCGCGCGGTGGCAGCGCGATCGTCACCGCCGATCACGGCAACGCCGAAGAAATGTGGGACCCGCGCGCGAACTGCCCACACACCGCGCACACGAACTACCCAGTGCCGTGCTCGATCGTTGGTGCGAGCTTTGGGGGTGCGAGCGTGAAGGGCCGAAAACTGCGTGAAGATGGGCGACTTGGCGACCTCGCGCCCACGCTTCTCGACATGATTGGCCTCGAAAAGCCCGCGGAAATGACGGGAAAGTCGCTTCTCGCGTAGACTGCGCCTCTTATGGCCTTACCGGAGATCGCGATCGTGGGACGCCCCAATGTGGGCAAGTCGAGCCTTTTCAATCGGCTCGTCGGACGTCGCGTGTCGATCGTCGATCCGACGCCCGGCACCACGCGCGACCGCGTGACCCAACTCATCGAACTCCTTCCGCCGACGGATCTTCCGTACGACCGAGCGCGCGACGGCACGCCGAAACTCGCGGAACTTGTCGATACCGGCGGCTACGGCGTTTACACCGCAGAAGGCGGGCGATTCGACGATGCGGGCGAAGACTTGCAGCGTCTGACGCCTGAAATCGAGCGGCAAATCAAGGCAGGCGTCGAGCGCGCGACGCTCATTCTCTTCGTCGTCGACGCGCAAACGGGCGTGACGGGCCTTGATGAACGTATCGCGCGACTCATTCGCGAGGCGGGCCGCGCGGATCGCGTGTTGCTCGTTGCGAACAAAGTCGACGACGACAGTTGGATCGGCGCCGCGCACGACGCGTGCCGACTCGGCTTCGGCGAGCCGACGATGACGAGCGCGTCGAGTGCGTATGGAAAGCGCGCGTTTCTCGAGAAAGTTTGGGAGCGCGTGCCGGAGTGGACGGAGCCCGTCGCAAAGCCCGAGATGAAGATTGCGATCGTTGGCCGTCGAAACGCAGGGAAATCAACGCTTGTGAATGCACTCGCGGGTGAACCGCGCGTGATTGCGAGTGAGATCGCTGGTACGACGCGCGATTCGATTGACGTGCGCTTTGAAATCGATGGTCACACGTTTGTTGCGATCGACACCGCGGGTGTTCGCAAGCGGAAGAGTTGGGTCGACGACATCGAGTACTACTCGCATCAACGGGCAAAAGAGTCGATTTCCCGCGCAGATGTCGCGGTTTTGCTCTTGGACGCGCGCGAGCCTGTCTCGCAAGTTGAGAAGCGTCTCGTGCTTGAATTGATGGAGCAACACAAGCCCACGGTGATCGCGATCAACAAGTGGGATCTCGTCGAAACGAAGCTGAAGACGAGCGATTACATCGACTACATCACGCAGGAACTCTTCTCGCTCGACTTTGCACCGATGATTTTCTTGTCGGCCGCAAAGGGCGAAGGCGTGGCGTCGCTCATCAAGGTGTGTCGCAACTTGTTCGAACAAGCGAATCACCGCGAAACGACGGGGCGCATCAACGCCGCAATGCAGGCGATTCTCAACGAGCGTGGACCGAGTTCAAAACTCGGCACAAAGGCGAAGATTTTCTACGTCAGTCAGATCGCGACGGCTCCGCCGACGATCGCCGCAGTTGTGAACAAGCCGGAACTTTTCGAGGGCGCGTACGAGCGCTATCTCTTGAATCAGTTGCGCGAACAATTGCCCTATTCCGAAGTGCCGATCAAGCTTGTCTTCAGCGCGCGCAAGCGCCTGACGCCCGCGGAACTCGCGGCGCGTTCGAAGGGCGCGCGCGCCGCTCGCGAGAGCGCTGACGAGGTGAGCGACGGGGATTGAGCGACGTGTTTGAGCGCTCGCAACCTGCTTCGCAACTTGCTCGCTCTGGCGTTGGCTGCACCAAAGGGAGCCGCCGCAGCGGCGACCGCGATGTTGTTGAGCGCTCGCAACTTGCGGCGGGGCGGCTTTGCCGCGTCCGCCGCTTTCGCTCGCTTTGGCGTGCATCACGCCAAAGGTCCTCGCCGCGTCCGCCGCTTTTGCTCGCTTTCGCCAGCCTCGCCGCGAGTGAATCGCGGCGGGCTGAGGTGCGTGATATTTGAGCGCTATTGCCTTGCCGAAGGCGGAGCGCAGCGAAGCCTGAGCGGTTGATGCTGGATGCGCTCGTCGTTTCGGGTGGCACTACCTCCTGCGAAGTAGGAGGTAGTGGCTGGAGTTACGAGCACGCACGGCTCCCCAAGTGAACAGCGGCGTGTCTTGCTTGTGCGCCGCGTGTCACCATCACCAGAGGTGATGCCACACGGAACGTCGACCGTAGTCGCACGTCATCTGCTCGCGCTGCACTTCGTTCCGCGCTCGTATCGGCGCCCCTCTGAGTGAATCCTCAGGGTGATTCCTCGGGGGCCAAGATGCGTTGTTTGCGGGCTTCGTCGTTACACTTCAGGCCTATGTCGATTTTCCCTCTCCCACAGTTCGAGCGCGACGCGGACCCCAAGTTCCGCGAGGCACTCACGGACGAGGAGATTTACGCCCGTCTGAAGCCACCGACCTCGATTGTCGTGAAGTTCGGACGGATGAAACTCATCGGTGAGTACCCCTATCGCGGCGACGCGAAACCAGGCTGCGGTTCGAAACTCGTCGTGCGGACTTTCCGCGCGATTGAGATCGCGGAAATGCTGACCACAACCTGCTCGAACTCAGGCTGTGGCAAGAGTGTCTCTCGCTCGGAGATGCTCAATTACATCGAGAACTCCGGCGGCCGCGACTACCCGTTCCAGACGAATGGCGAAGTGTTGCGCGTCGCATCGATCGACGACATCAATCGCGCGTCGTCATGCGCCGACAAGGCGCGCGTGGAATTGCCTCGCGTGCGTGCCATCGCGGCGGAGCGCAAATTCCCCGCGAAAATCGTCGATCTCGAACTCACGCTCGATGAATCGCTGCTTCTCGTGTACTACTTGTCCGACGAACGCATCGATTTCCGCGATCTCGCGCAGGAACTCGCGCGCACCTACCAGTGCCGGATCGAAATGCGCCAAGTCGGCGCACGCGACGAAGCGCGACTCGTCGCTGACTACGAACGCTGCGGCCAACACTGCTGCTGCAAGAACTTCTTGAAGGTTCTCAAGCCGATTTCAATGCGCGCGGCGAAGATCCAAAAGGCGACGCTCGATCCGTTGAAGATCTCCGGTCGTTGCGGACGCTTGATGTGCTGCCTTCGTTACGAAGACGCAACGTACGAAGAACTTCGCAAGCGCCTTCCGAAGAACAAGACGCGCGTTGGCACAGCCGAAGGACCTGGAATCGTCGTTGATTCGAAGATCCTTGTGCAACTCGTGCTCGTGCGACTCGATCCGCCTCCTGGTGCATTTCCGGGTGAGTTCGGCCCAGAAATCGCGGTTCCCGTCGAGGAACTGATGGACCCAGATGCGTGCCCAGCACCCGGCGAAGCGAAGGCGCCCGATCCGATGCGCGGCATGAGTCAGCGCAGCGTGCGCGAGAAACTCGCGGCAGAACGCGGCGCGAAACTCGCGAAGCAAGACCGCTATCGCGAGAAGGCAGGCGGCCCCGCGCAGCCTGCCGCAGGCAGCGAGGAAACCTCTGCAGACGGCGCGTCAAGTTCTTCAAGTGCACGTGCGCAAGCCGTGTCGCGTGGTGAGTCGCGTGGTGAAGGAAGCGACGCTGCCGCAGAATCCGGCGATGGTGCTACGAAGAAGAAGCGTCGTCGCAAGCGCAAGAAGCGCGGCGGTGGCGCGCCCGACACGTCGAACGGCGCGGATGGATCGGCACCGAGTGGTCGCGCAGCAAGCGA
>JBJOHQ010000470.1:0-5014 GCA_046047595.1 Planctomycetota bacterium
CTCGAGGCCACGAACACCGCGCCTCGCGCAGTTTTGGACGAGTTTTTCCATCGAGGCGCCGCCGAATGCGCGAAGCCGCTCGACCCGCCCGTCGACATTCCATTCCACCGCTTGAAAGAACGGTGCATCGAGTTTGACCACAACGCCGTCGACGCCCTCATCATCGATCAAGAGATTCGCACCGCTTCCAAGGACGCGCAGCGGAATGTCGTCGCGATGACAGCGACGAACGAGCGTGGTGAGCGCTTCAAGCGATCGCGGTCGAATGAGAACGTCCGCCCGCCCGCCAACGAGGTACCACGTGTGTTGCGCGAGTGGAGCGTCGAGCGTCCACTCGACATCAAGATCGGAGTAGAGACTCGCGGGGCTCGCCACGGTCATGCCACCGCCTCTGCGGAACCTGTCGTTCCCGCGGCAAATTGCGGCAAAAGTGCGGCACCGGCGCGCGTGAGTGTGGTTGATGCACCGCCGCGACGGAGGAAATCCTTCGCGATCTTGTTCACTGGGCCTGCGCCCATCGTCACGACAAGATCGCCCGGACGGCAGTGAATCTCGAGGTGCTCGACGATCTCATCAAACGAGCCGATGTGCAACGCGCGTGTGCCCTTGGCTTCAAGTCGATCCACAAGATCCTGCGCGGAAACACGGGTCTTCTCGACTTCCGAGTCGCGCACAAAGTAGATGTGCGGCACAATCACTTCATCTGCTTGCGCGAAGCATGACGCGAATTGATCGAGCAAGAAGCGAGTGCGGCTGTGTTGATGCGGTTCGAAGATGCAAATCAATCGCGTTGGCTGTTCGCTTGCACGAAGCGCCTTGAGCGTCTTCTCGCATTCCGTTGGGTGGTGCCCGTAGTCATCAAAGACGCGCACAGCCTTGCCGGCTCCAACGCGACGCTCGCCGAGTTCTTGGCTGCGACGATCAAGGCCACCGAACTTCTCAAGCGCGACCGCAATGTCGTCCCAATCGGCGCCGAGCCAACTGTTGATGATTGCTGCTGCCGCGCTGTTGAGCGCGTTGTGGCTACCAGGCATGCGATTCGTCCACGTCGCGAGCGTGTAGCCCTTCCACAGCACGCCAACGCGATTCGCAGCCGCGTCGTACACCACTTGGTAATCCGCTTCAGGCGAGAAACCGAAGGTCGCGACTTCGCAGTCAAGACCCGCGGAGACTTCGCGGCGGTGCGCGCCATCTTCAGCAATCAAGAGCTTGCCGCCATCGGCCGCGTTGGGAAGAATCTGAGCGAACTCGCGGAAGCTCGCGATGATCTCGCCAAGGTTCGCGTAGTAGTCGAGGTGGTCTTCCTCGATGTTGTTGATGAGGCCAATCGTTGGGCGGTGATGGTGGAACGAGCGGTTGAACTCGCACGCTTCACAGACAAGTACGCCTGGCTTTCCTGTGAGCGGCCCAACAGGGATTTGCGTTGCGCCCGTGCGCGAACCGCCGCCGAGTTGATCGCACGTTGCGCCGACGATCACGCTTGGGTCGAGTCCGCAAGCAATACCGACCCACGAGGTCATCGCGGTCGTGGTGCTCTTTCCGTGCGTTCCCGCAATCGACACCGCGGTGGAACCGGCTTGTGCGTCGCCGAGCGCTTCGGCGTAGGTGATCGATGGAACGCCGCGCGCATTCGCGTGACGAATCTCCGCGTGATCTCCCTTGATCGCCGCGGAATAAACCACGAGTTCGGTGCCATCAGGAAGCGAATGCATCGCCGGACCAACGCGCACAGGAATACCCGCGCGATCAAGTCGTCCAATCGCTTCGCCGTCCGATTGATCGCTGCCAGTGACGATCGCGCCGCGACGCGCGAGCATCAACGCGAGGCCACTCATGCCGCAACCGCCGATTCCGACGAAGTGCACGTGCTTGCCACGGAAATCAATCGGCTGGCGGGCCGAGCGGCGTGCGGCAGCATTGAGGCCAGCGTTCGGGCTTGCGTTCTCGTGAGCGTCGGTTGCGGGGAGAGGGCTTGTCACTGTGATCGCGCTCCGTGCGATTGATGCGTTCCGTCT
The DNA here is from genome assembly GCA_046047595.1 of Planctomycetota bacterium. Lineage (GTDB taxonomy): Bacteria > Planctomycetota > Phycisphaerae > Phycisphaerales > SM1A02 > QWPT01. The sequence goes on from JBJOHQ010000470.1 coordinate 2,016, forward strand.
GGAGAAGATGTGTGGCGGAGGGCAGAACCATCCGTCGGCGACGTCGTCGCGCGGGAGAACCCGAGAGACTACCGATTATCGGCGAGAAGGTCGTTTTGGCACCACTCCTTTTTGCGTCTTCTTGACCGACTTTCGGGGAGGTGCCACCTGGGGTTCCGTGCGCTCGGCGGTTGGCGATTTCGACACGCCGTCGGCACCTGACTCGGCACGTGACTCGGCACGCACGGCGCGAAGTCCATCCACACAAAAACGCCTGCAAATCTCATCGTTCGCGCAGTCACCGCCGCGAGCCTTGCACGCGCGACGGCCCTGAAAAATGAGGAGGTGCGAGAGGATGCACCAATCTTCGCGGGGGAAGAGGGCCATCAAATCGCGTTCGATCTTCTCGGGAGTCTTCTGTCGCGACAGGCCAAACCGCGCGGAAAGCCGAGCGACATGCGTGTCGACCACGACGCCTTCGTTGATCCCAAAGCAATTCCCAAGGACGACATTCGCCGTCTTTCGCGCAACTCCGCGAAGGGTCAGCAACTCCTCCATCGTCCGCGGGACTTCGCCGCCAAACCGCTCGACGAGTATGCGGGCTGTCTCGTGGACCGCGCGGGCCTTTGCGCGAAAGAGGCCGATCGAGCGGATGTACGGCTCGATCTCCGCGGGTGTCACGCGGGCGTAGTCGGCAGGGGTGGGAAACGCGCGGAAGAGCCCAGGTGTCGCCTTGTTCACCGCGACATCGGTGCATTGCGCCGAGAGAATGGTCGCGATCAGAAGTTCGTGCGGCTTCGTCCAATCGAGTTCGCAGTGGGCGTCGGGAAATCGTGCCTTGAGCGCCGCGAGGAGTTCAAGCGCACGCTCTCTTTGTGCGGCCGTCTTTCGAGGAAGCGCCACATCAGGCACGGCGACCTCCAGCATTGGAGGCAGCCGCTGCCGCGGTGAGTCCGGCGAGTGCGAGCAGTGCGAACACCTCGGCCGACGCAGCGCGCGAAGCGTTCTCGTGCGCGGCGTCGACGAAAGGCTTCGTCGCGATGGCTTCGCCAATCATCTTCTCGGTGCTCGCAAGCGCGCGGTACTTTTGGTCAGCCGCGCGAAAACCAACGAGGAGGACCGAACCCACCACAAGTGCAGCGACGGCGCAGGCGAGCGCGGCAATGCGCGTTCGACGGAGGGGCTCGGTGCACTTCTCTCGATGCGCAAGGATGAGTTGCGCGACGAAGGCCGCGACGGTGATCGCTGCCAGTACGTATCGAGGCTGCAGCGCGACTTCAAAGACGCGTTCGACGAGATATCCAGCGACGAGTTGGCGTCCCATCACGGGCTCTGCCGCAAGGAACGCTTCGTAGCCTTGCATCGAGATCGGGAGTTCGCGCGCAGCGGGGAAGATGGCCATCGCGGCGAGACCGCCGACAACGGCGAGTGAAAACCACAGGCAGAGGGCGATCCAAAAAACGACGCTTGCAGCGCGGTAAAGGAGCATTCTTCGAGTCTACAGCGTGTGATCCTGCTTGTGCGTGTTCGCCAAGAATTGCGGGGATTTGTGCGGGTTTCCGCTGGTTCCGTCGACGTGGCATTGTGAGGGCCTGTGTTTGCATGCATGGGTTTGCGTTTGCATGTTTGCGCTTGCACGCATGTCTTCGCGCGATGCCTCTGATCCGCGTGCGACCGCCTAGCACTTTCCCGCGAGTCGGTAGCGCCTGTTGACTCGCGTCGATCGTTACACTCGCGCGGCGCTTCCGCGTTGTCGCACCTTGGCCATCGATACTCGCCCCAACCTCGCCGTCACGATTCAACCGCTTTCGCTCGCGGATGAACCGTTGTCTGTTCGTGAAGCACTCGCAACCGTCGCAGCGCTCGGCTATCGCGGCGCACAGTTGAACGCTGCCGATCCGGCGACGCGACCGCGCGATCTGGGGCCGTCCGCGCGACGCGATCTCGCTGCCACGCTCGCACGGCACGAGTTGGCGTGCGCGGGAATCGACCTCTTCATCCCGCCCTCGCACTTCGCCGATCCGGCGCAGCAATCGCGCGCGTTCGACGCGGTGATCGCGGCCATCGGGCTCGGCGCCGACCTCGATCGTGCGCCGATCACGCTGCCACTTCCCGACGATCTTGCGTCGGGACTTCGACAGGCGATCGCCTCGGAAGCCGAGCGATTGGGCGTGCAGGTTCTCATTGCACCCAAGTTTGAAACGGCGAACGTGGGGGGCCCAGTGCGGGGTCACGTGGGGGGCCCAGCGCGGGGTAACGCGGAGGTGAATGCCGGCGCGGGCACCGCGGCTGCTTCATCGCACGCCACGCCTGCACCCGCGCGGTCGCTCGCAGCAACGATTGAGCCACCGTTTGCCGCGTTTGTCGACTGCGCCGCAGTGCTCGCCGCGCAGGCGAGTCCAGAGGTGCTCGTTTCGTCGCTCGGTGACCGCCTCGGTGCCGTTCGCGTCGTCGATCTCCTTCGAAGCGGGCTGCGCGGGCCGATCCTCGAGCCCCGCGAATCTCGGCTCGATGCCGTTTCGCTGCGGCTTGCGATCGATCTCTCACCTGCATCACGCGTCGGCCGCCCGATTGCGGTCGTCGATGCGCGGCAGTGGGTCGATGTTCGTGGAGGAATCGAACGTTCGATCCTCCGTTGGCGCGCGCTGCTCGATTGAACGCTGCTACCATCGCGCCGCGCGATCGAGTTCGTTTGCGCATTTCCCAAACTGAGGTGTCCAATGGCGAGGCGCGGTGGGCCAGCGCTCTATGAATTGCTCGACAAACGCGACTCTTCGAAGGGCTCGCAACCATCGGGCGCGATTTCTTCGTCGGCGCGTCTTGATCCGAAAGCGGTGCAGTCGCTTGTGATCGCGGTTGTGGTATTGGCCGCGATCGTCACCGCCTACATGGTTGGCGTCTCGGTTGGCGTCTCGCGCGGTCGATCGGCCGCGGAACAGTCGGCGTCGACTGAAAGCGGTGGCTCGCCGTCGATCGCGAGTGGACCATCAGCCACGACTCCGCGTCCAAGCGACGGCTCG
>JBJOHQ010000471.1:0-7917 GCA_046047595.1 Planctomycetota bacterium
GTTGAGCGCTGTGCGTCCACCACCCGAGACGAGGATGCCCAAGCGCGCTGGCGTTTGAAGTCTGAGTTGCCCGAGCGGGTTCATTCGGGTTTCCCCGCATGTTTCTCTTCCGCCTGCTTCCCCTCCGTATGCTCGAGGAAGGGAATCGACTTGCCCTGCGCGTCGACGGAGACCATGGTCAGCTGCGCCTCCGTGACGCGCGCCCACGCGCCGTCCACGCGTTCCGCGTCGACAACGACCTGCACCGTGACACTCGAACGGCCCAATCGAATCGTTCGCGTGTGGAACTCAACAACTTCGCCAACGTTGACAGGGGCCTTGAAGTCCACGCGATCGATGCTCGCCGTCACCCAACGATGGAGGCCGTGGTGCCGCGCTTCGATGTAGCCCGCTTGGTCGATGTGCGCCAAGATGATGCCGCCGAAGATGGTGCCTTGGTGATTCGTATCCCGCGGCATCATGAGGACGCGCAGCGCAAGCCGTGGTGCTTCAACGGGGGGGAATTCAGCGGGCATGGCGCCGATGGTAGCGGGCCTCGACGCGCGCACCGCGGCGAATCCTGCAGCGGAGGCTCGGGCTCGGTCGATCTCGTTGGGTGCCCACGGCTACGGTCATCATTCCGAACTACAACAACGGGCGCGCGAGTTCGCGTGACGGGAGTCGCGACTTTTTGGGAGCGCTTCTCGAGAATCTCGAGGCGACGCTCTGGGATGACGCGACGGACCTCGAGATCGTGATTGGCGACGATGGCTCGACCGATGACAGTCTCGCGACCGCGCGTCTTTGGGCTGCGCGGACGTGGACACGCGGTCCTCGGACGGGGCAGCCGTTTTTACGCCTTCTCGAGTTTCCGCATTCGGGCGTTCTCTCGAAAGTCCTGAACGCAATCCACGCAGCGACCAACGGCGAGTTCGTTTGTCGCCTCGATGGTGACATTCTCATCGACACACCACGTTGGGTTGAGCGTTGCGTTGAACTCCTCGCTCAGGATTCGCGCGTCGGCGTCGTGACAGGGCTCCAAAAACTGCCCGACGGCCGCGTGCACGCGTTTGGCGACGCGATCATCAGTCCGCTTGGCTACCACCATCTTGGTCAAGGCGCGCGGGAACACGAACTCCCCGACATTCTGGAGGTCGAACACGCGATGGGCTGCTTCCATGCGTCGCGCCGCGAGGCGATCGCGAGCGTCGGTGGCTACGACGAAACGGTTCTGCGGGGGCAAACCGAAGAACTCGCCATGCGTCTCAATCTCGGGGGATGGAAAGCGCTCGCCACCAAGCGCGTCGTGTTTCGTCACTTCCATGCGGAACGCCATTGGCGGCCGAACACTGCCGATACCGGCGAAGGTCTTGCGCGGAGCCTTGCGCGATTTCTTGAAAAGTGGGGGGTCGATCGGCTCGCGCCCGACCTCGCAGAAGTCTGGCGCCGCTACCAACACACGCCGCTCGTGGAGCGTGCGCGACTTCGTGCGCCTGAGCCGTGGAAACCCCAGTGGTCGGGCGATCTTCCGCCGGGTGACGAGTGGCACGTTTTTGCGACAGACCCAGCGTTTCAGCGTCAGATCGCGGCGGAGTTGGCGCTCCTCCGCGAGGGCGGAGCAGGCCGACTCGCGTTACTTGGGTGTCGAAGCGGCTTGACCGCGCTCCTCCGTGCGCGCGAGGGCGTTGAGGTCGTCGGATTTGAGGAGAATTCCGCGTCGATCGATGCTGGTCGGGGCTTTCTCGCTCGTGCCTCCGTGACAAAAGGTTCGATTGATCTTAAGAAAGTCGAATATTTGACTGCAACGGGAGAGGTCGATGGAGCGTTTGATGTCATAGGCCTGCTTGACAGCATCGAACGATGTTGGAATCCTGTAGGGCTCTTAGGGGAAACGAGGCGTCTGCTTCGAGCAGGTGGGCTTCTCATCGTGAGAACCCGTGCTCGTGCAGTGACGCTTGAGGACCGCGGGGAAGCGCTGCATCCTTTTGCAGCGCACGAACTACTCCAACTTGTGCGGCATGCAGGTGGCTTCTCGCCACTCGCAGCGCCAGCGCCCGACGGCATGGGGCGCTGGACTTTGCTCGCACGTCGGACAGGTTCGGCGGCACATTCTGTGCACTTTGGCGCGAGTTGATCGCATTGCGCCGCAGTCGAGTCCTAGACAAATGCCTGATAGCACATCCGAAGCACCGATCTTGCAACTCTCCAAAGCTCAGCATTGGCAGGCTGTTCGTTTGCCCTTGCGCCTTCGCATTTTCGAGACCGCGCGTCGCCTTGGCGAAGCGTCGGTCACCGAACTTGCACACGCCGTCGGCCTCAATCGAACGGCGCTGTACTTTCACCTCCGCCATCTTGAGCGTGCGGGGCTCCTTGTTTCTCGCGCGGGTGAGGCCACGCCGGGTCGTCGTGGCAAGCGACCTCGCTATTACCGCGCAACCGCCGCGGACATCACGTTCCCGCTCGACGGCGACGCGAAGCGTGATTTGCAGCGCGCATCGGATTTCCTCCGTCCGTGGCTCAATGAGAGCCGTGGCGTGGCGACCGATATGAAGACCGCCGGCGGACTCTCCGCGAAGCGCATCCTTCTTCAGTGGGAGAATCTCACCGAAGATGAAGTCGCGCGCATCAAGAGTATCTGCGGAGAGGTTGAGGACATCTTCCGCCGCGCGCGCAATCGCGCGAACAGCACGCGCAAAGCACCCACGGCTTCGCACCACCTTGCCATGGTGTTCTCTGCGGTTGAAGGCCATGTCATGCCTGGCCCTGACGTCAAGTTCAAGATGAAGTGACCCAGGACGGCGTGAATCATCAGTGATTCTCGCATGAGCGGGGTCTCAGACGGTTCGCGAACCATCACACGCAACGACAACGACGCCCGGATCTCCGGGCGTCGTTTCTTTCGTTTTCAATGCCTGCACACTTAGCGCGCCGCAAGGAGCGGCTTGAGCCACTTTCCTGTCCAACTGCCTTTCGCGCGTGCGACTTGTTCTGGGGTACCCGTGGCGACGATGGTGCCGCCGCGATCTCCGCCCTCTGGTCCAAGATCGATGATCCAGTCGGCGCACTTCACGACGTCGAGGTTGTGTTCGATCACGACGAGCGTGTGGCCTTTGTCTGCGAGACGTTCGAGGACCGACAAAAGTCGCGCAACGTCGGCGAAGTGAAGGCCCGTGGTCGGTTCGTCGAGCACGTAGAGCGTTTGCGCGTCGGTGGCGTTTCCGAGTTCCGTCGCGAGTTTCACGCGCTGTGCTTCACCGCCTGAGAGCGTCGTCGATGCTTGACCGAGTTGGATGTAACCAAGGCCGACGTCGCGCAAACACTCAAGCATGCGATGGATCTTGGGATGCGCGTCGAAGAATGTGAGCGCATCTTCGATCGTTGCGTCGAGGACATCGGCGATCGTTCGCCCGCGATAGCGAATATCGAGCGTTTCGCGTGCGTAGCGCTTGCCTTTGCAGGCTTCGCATGCGACGAAGACATCCGGAAGGAAGTGCATTTCAATGCGCTTGACGCCTTGGCCTTGGCAGACTTCGCATCGTCCGCCCTTCACGTTGAACGAGAAGCGTCCAGGCTCGTAGCCGCGGATTTTCGACTCAGGAACGAGCGACCAAATCTTGCGAATCTCGTCGAAGATTCCGGTGTACGTCGCGGGATTCGATCGAGGCGTCCGGCCGATCGGTGATTGATCCACTTCAATCACGCGGGCGATGTCGCCGAGGCCTGTCACACGTCCGTGTGCGCCGGGTGCCGTCTTCTCACCAAGAACATGCTTCTTCGCCGCTTGCAGCAAGATGTCGTTGACGAGTGTGGACTTGCCAGAGCCAGAAACGCCCGTCACACAGACGAGACCGCCGAGCGGAAACGCAACGTCGATGGATTGGAGATTGTTCTCCTTGGCACCTTTGACGACGATCGCGCGATCTTCCGAGAGTTTGCGACGTTTTTTCGGCGTTTCGATTTTCTTGCGGCCCGACAAATACTCGCCCGTCAGGCTCGTTGGATGCGCGGCGATCCCCGCGAGATCGCCTTCCGCGACGAGCTTGCCGCCATGTCGACCAGGTCCTGGTCCAATGTCCACGATCCAATCCGCCGCGCGCATCATGTCTTCGTCGTGCTCGACGACGATCACGGTGTTCCCGATGTCAGAGAGTCGTCGAAGCGTTGCGATGAGTCGATCGTTGTCGCGCTGGTGAAGACCAATCGTGGGCTCATCAAGTACGTAGCAAACGCCGACGAGCCCAGACCCAACTTGCGTTGCCAAGCGAATGCGCTGCGCTTCGCCGCCCGAGAGCGTGGAACTTGTACGGTCGAGCGAGAGGTACTCAAGTCCGACCGACGCAAGGAATCCAAGTCGCGCTTCGATCTCTTTCAAAATCGGCGCAGCGATCTGTCGCTCTTCCTTCGAGAGTTCAAGCGACTGCGCGGCTGCGAGCGCACGCGACACCGTCATCGCAGCAAGATCCGCAATCGAGAGCGACATCGTGCCGCTCTTCACTTTGACTGCGAGTGCTTCGGTGCGCAGTCGTCGCCCCATGCAGGTGGGGCAGGGCTTCTGGCTCATGAATGCCATGAGCCGTTCGCGCACGGATTCGCTTTCGGTGTCCGTCGAACGGCGCTTCAAATGCGGCAAAACGCCTTCCCATTCGAAGTCGAGCGAAACCCCCGGCGCGTCGCTTCCCCACATCAGCGCTAGGCGAATCTTCGCGGGCAAATCCTCGTACGGCGTGTCGATGTCGATCTTCGCGTGGACGCCGAAACTTCGCAGCGCACGCGCGTAGTAGATGTTCATGCGCCGACCATTCTTCCGCCATGGAAGAATCGCTTCGCGCAGTGATTTCGACATGTCGGGAACACAGAGTTCTTCGTCGAACTCATTGACTGTGCCGAGGCCCGCGCAGGAAGGACATGCGCCTTGCGGAGAATTGAAACTGAAAAGGCGCGGCTCGAGTTCTTCGAGCGAGCACTGAGGGTGATCGGGGCAAGAGAATTTCTCGCTGAAGCGATGCTCTGACCAACCATCTTTCGCGGCGGCATCTTCGATCAACACCGTGAGTGATCCGTCCGCGAGTTTCAGTGCTGTTTCAACGCTCTCGGCGAGTCGCTGTCGAGAACTCTCATCGAGCCCGATTCGATCGACGACTGCATCGATGTCGTTCATCTCGTAGCGGCCGAATCCGAGCGGATTCTCGCCGCCATCTTTCAGAACTTCGCGCAGATCCACAATCTTGCCGTTCGCGCGAGCTCGCACAAGACCCTGCTTTTGAAGGCCCTCAAGCACTTCGCGGTGGAAGCCCTTCTTCGCGCGAACGACTGGTGCACAGAGCATCGCACGCTTGTTCATGAACTGCGCCAACAGCGCGTCGACGATCTGGCTTGCGCTCGTTGCGCGAATCTCTTTGCCGCACACATGTGCGGTTTTCGACTTGCCCTTTCCGCGCTCCTCGACGTGCCAACAGGTTGGCGTGCCGCAGCGCGCGAAGAGCAAACGCAGGTAGTCCCAGATTTCCGTGGTCGTGGCAACGATCGATCGCGGGCTGTGGCCACCGGAGCGCTGCTCGATCGCGATGGTGGGGGGCAGGCCCTCAATCGCCTCGACGTTCGGCTTCTGCATTTGGTCGAGGAACTGCCGCGCGTAGGCGGAGAGCGACTCCATGTACTTGCGCTGGCCCTCTGCGAAGATCGTGTCGAACGCGAGGGAACTCTTGCCCGAGCCCGAGACGCCGGTAATGACCACCAGTTTGTCGCGAGGGATCTCAACCGACAGGTCTTTGAGGTTGTGCTCGCGTGCGCCGCGGACGCGGATGAACTTCTCGGGCGTTGCCATAGGGCGGCGATGATAGGGCTGAGGGGTTGAAACGGCGGTGAAGTGCGGTTTGCGGTTCGAATTCGCGGTTGCAACCAGATGTCCTGCGGCTGCGAAGCCACGAGGCACAAGCCAGGATTCAAAAGGCACGATTCGCAAGATTGGAAGGAATCGTCGCTCTTTTTGCGACATCTTCCTGTCTTCAGCCGAAGAGTTCAGTAGAGATGTAATCCTCGTTTGGTTTCAGTCCCATGACACCCGTCACCGCGCCAGTTTCCACCCCGACTCGTTCGACCGCTGATGGTCGAGCGGAAGTGGTGGTTCCGGCGCAACCGGTGACGATGGTGGTGTCGGCCGCTGCCGCCTTCGCCGCCGTTGCCGCGAAGCCATCTGAGGCCAGTTTCTGCGTTTCGGCGCAGGCACCCGCCTCGACGGCGGAAGTTCCGAGTACGCATTTTGCGACGTCCCATTGGCCGAATCTTAAAGCCGACAAACCGAATCCAGGAGTTGACGACTGGCGCGCACTACAAGGGCGCGCCTTTTCGTTGCGCCTGCGCGGACCGCACGGCCAGATTGGCGCGTGACGTTCGCTCCAGGCTGAGGGCCATGCTGAGAGCCATGTTGAGGGCCATGTTGAGGGCCATGTTGAGGATTCGGCTCTCTATCGACGCTTCTTGCCGCGACCTGCGCGTGTACCGGGCATCCCAGCCTTGCTTGGTTGACGTTCGCCATCGGAACCCGCCTTCGATCCGCGCTTCTTGCCCGCGCGCGCATCTGCGGGGAGCGACTTCAACTTGTTGATTTCGTCGCGCAAGCGCGCGGCCTTCTCGAACTCGAGCCGTTCGGCGGCGGCGAGCATCTCCGTCTGCATCTCGCCGATCAGCGCTTCGCGATCGAAGGCGTCGTCATCCTCCTCTTCGATGCCAGCGGCACGCTTCGCCGTGCGGTGCGCCGCGAGTTCGAGTTCGATGCCGCGTCGAATTGCTTTTTCGATCGTCTTCGGAACGATTCCATGTTCCGCGTTGTACGCGAGCTGCTTGCGACGACGACGCTCGACCTCGTCGATGGCCTTCTGCATCTCAACGGTGATCTCATCGGCGTAGAGCAACGCAAGCGAATTCGCGTTGCGTGCTGCGCGACCCATCGTTTGAATGAGACTTGATTGACTGCGGAGGAAGCCCTGTTTGTCCGCATCGAGAATGCAGACGAGACTCACTTCAGGAAGATCGAGACCTTCGCGCAACAGATTCACGCCAACAAGAACATCGAACGCGCCCTCGCGAAGATCGCGCAAGAGTTCGAGTCGCTCAAGCGTTTCGATTTCGCTGTGCAAGTAGCGAACGCGCATGCCCTCTTTGTGAAGGTATGCCGTGAGATCCTCGCAGAGTCGTTTGGTGAGCGCGGTGACGAGCGTGCGCTCGCCTTTTTCAGCGCGAAGCCGCGCCTCTTTGAGGAGGTCTGGCACTTGCGTGCGCGCAGGTCGAACTTCGATGGGAGGATCGACAAGACCGGTTGGTCGAATGACTTGCTCTGCGACCAAACCCTGCGCTTGCTCAAACTCCCACGGGCCCGGCGTCGCGCTCACGTGAATGACCTGCGGAATCAACTCGCCAAATTCTTCGAACTTGAGCGGGCGATTGTCGAGGGCACTCGGCAAACGAAATCCGTGATCGACGAGCGTTTGCTTGCGCGCGCGATCGCCGAAGTACATCCCGCGAATCTGCGGAATCGTGACGTGCGACTCATCGATGATGACGAGCCAATCGTCGGTGCCCGCGGCACCTGGTGCTTCGCGGAAATAGTCGAGAAGCGTCCACGCGCGCGCGCCCGACGGACGACCATCGAAGTGACGCGAGTAGTTCTCAATCCCGTTACAAAAGCCCGTTTCTTCGAGCATTTCGAGATCGTGGCGCGTGCGGGCAAGCAGTCGCTGCGCCTCGAGCAGTTTGCCCTCGCCGCGCAGCTCCGCGACGCGCGCATCAAGTTCGGCACGAATTGAGGCAATCGCAACTTGCTTCTGTTCATCCGGCATCACGTAGTGCACAGCAGGGAAGATGAACGTCTTTTGTTCTTCCGCAAGGAGCTCGCCCGTCGTCGGATCGAACAGTTGGATCGCATCGACTTCGTCACCGAAG